>JAFGVR010000029.1 GCA_016937915.1 Campylobacterales bacterium
AACCAAATCCAAAAGCATCACTTAAACTCTTAGATGCAACCTCGCCGATATGTTCAATCCCCAAAGAGTTGATAAATCTCCAATACTCACACCCCTTAGCACTCTGTATAGCATCTAAAAGATTTTGTGATTTTTTCTCTTTAAAACTCTCTAAGTTCATTAGTTGCTCAAACTTCAGAGAGAAAAGATCAATCACACTATGAACTAATCCTGCATTGTATAAAGCTTCAACTATCTTATTTCCAAGTCCATCTATGTTTAAACATGGCTTTGAAGCAAAATAGATGATAGAATTAACAACCCTCGCATCACAACTTAAATTTTGACACTTAATCAAAACATCCTCTTGTAAAAGCTCACTCCCACATACTGGGCAAGATGTCGGTTTTTCAAACTCCACTTCACTTCCATCTCTCTCAGTGGTTAAAACTTTTACTATCTTTGGTATCACATCTCCACTTCTAAGGATGATGACTTTATCACCTATGCGGATATCTTTTCTCTTTATCTCATCAAAGTTGTGTAGAGTTGCTCTCTCAACCACTACCCCATCTATATCTGTTGGCTCAACTACTGCAACTGGAGTTACCACCCCACTGCGTCCCACTTGAAGCTTTATCTCCCTTAGAGTAGTTATCTTCTCAACTGCTGGAAATTTATATGCAACAGCCCAACGAGGGTTTTTAACAGTATAACCCATATCTATCTGTGAGCTTATCTCATTTACTTTTACAACCATACCATCAAGCATCATCGCATAGCTATCTCTATCACGCTTCATAACTTCATAGATATTTTCTATCTCTTCAAATCCACTGCATCTTGCACTTTGAGGTGGTTTTTTAAACCCTAAAGAGTAGATAAAATCCATCCTATCGCTTAAAAGTTTTTGCTCTAATGTGTTCTCACCGATGCCATAAGGTAAAAACACTAAGTTTCTTGATGCAGTTATAGATGAGTCAAGTTGTCTAAGGCTTCCTGCTGCTGCATTTCTAGGGTTTGCAAACAACGCTTCACCTTGCTTTAGTCTCTGCTCGTTTATCTTCTCAAACTCATTTTTGAAGATAACCACCTCACCCCTTATCTCTATCTTTTTATCATAATCGATATATAACGGAACTGAGCGGATAGTTTTTACATTTACTGTTATATCCTCCCCCTCACTACCATCACCACGAGTTATAGCTTGTATAAGTTCACCATTATCATAGATAAGGTTAAGTGATGCACCATCATACTTTGGTTCACAATAAAATGTGATATTTTCATCAAGTTTATAAGTTTTTTTAAGCCATGCTCTTAAATCATCTTCGTTAAATATATCTTCTAACGACCACATTCTTGAAAGATGTTTAGCTTTATAAAACTTCTCACTTACAACATCACCCACCCTTTGAGTTGGTGAATTTTTTAAAATCTCATCTGGATTTTCTTGTTCATATTTTAAAACATCATGATAGAGTTTATCGTAAACCTCATCTGTAGTTATTGCATCATCAAGTACATAGTAATGATGCGCCCATATATTTAGCTGCTTTACCGCTTTTTCGTATTGTGATTTTTTCATATAAATATTTGACTCTGATTACTTATAAGATTAAGTGGACGACCAAAATAATAACCTTGGAACTCATCTACACCATATTGTTTTAGAAGTTCAAAAATCTCTTCATTTTCAACATACTCTGCTATTGTTTTTATCTTCATATAACCTGCAAAACGGGTGATACTTTTTACAAGTATCTGAGAATCCTCATCTGTTAGGATGTTTTTTATAAGTGAACCATCTATTTTTAGATAATCAGGCTTTAGTTTTAAGATATGTACATAGTTTGCATACCCACTACCAAAATCATCTATTGCTATGCCAACACCTAGTTTTCTAAGTTTTTTTACTATTTTAAATAATCTATTAAAATCCCCAACACCCTCTTGTTCAGTTATCTCAACGACTATCTTTTCTGGATGTTCATACTCTTGGATAAGCTCTATAAACCTATCCATAATCACATGGTTATAAAAATCGTTTGGAAGAAGATTTACAGATATCTTTTCATCTCTATTTTTAAAAAATGTAAGTGTTTGAGTTAGCATCTCTTTTGCCAAATCAACATATAATCCACTTTTGATAGCTATTAGTAAAAACTGATCTGGATAAATTATCTTCTCATTTCCATTTTCAAAATCAAGTATCCTTATAAGTGATTCATATTTTATAAATTCACCATATCTATTAGTGATAGGCTGAAAAAATGGGATAACATTATTATGCTCAATTGCATGTCTTATGATTTTTTTCATTCCTATAGTTTTTTTAGTATTTATTTTTGTATCTAGATGCTGTGTATATGCGAGGTAAGAAACAGCTTTAACTTTAGACTCTTTTAAAGCTATTTGAGCCTCTTCTAGTGGATGTTCACCATTAAATGAAACACCTGAGTATATCTCAACGCTCAAAGGTTCCTCATTTTTATCTACATATATATCAAACCTACTTATCACCTCATGCAATTCATCTAAAACATCGTGACACTCCATAACATCAAAACTAATATCATGTGTTAATAAAACATATTCATCAGAAGATACTCTATAAACTTTAAGGTTATTTTCTTTAGCAAATCTACTTATCTCTTTTCCAACTTGTTGCAAAACACTATTTGCTATATCAATTCCATAGAACTCATTTAAAAGACTAAACTCTTTTATGTTGCTAAGTATTAAAATATTTTTTTCGTTTGAATTTATATCATCTAACAATGCTTGTCTATTTTTAAGTCCAGTTAACTGATCTGTATAAAGTTGTCCTGTTGAGTATCTTAATATGCTATTAAAAGCACTATGCAAAATAAATACTAATACTGCAGTTATTACTACACCTATAAAAAAAAGTTTATACAAAAAATTTTCATTGTTAGTTACAATTTTTGAACTATCATACCCTAAAACCAAAAATCCAACCGTATCACTCTTATAGCTTAAAAATGGGATCTCCATATCTACTTTAAGATTGCTAAATTTATACCTATTTTCTTTGTCAAAATAATTCTTTAAAGATTCATTAACTGAGATGAGTGACAACTGTTCATTTATATCTAAACTATTTTTATCAAGCAATGTATCTAAAAAATCTTTTTTTACAGCAACTCCCACTTCTAAATCAAATACAGTTGTTAAACTTTTTATAAAAGAGTCTATAGATATCCCTATCTCGGCACTACCTATATAGCTATCTTTATAAAATATAGGCTTTGTAACACTATAGATAACACCAAACTTACTAACATCAAAACCTCTAAAAGACTTTCTATTTTGATTAGTACTTGCTATCATACCTCTTTTATTGCCAAGCGGATCACCGTAAAAATCTGGCTTATGAGCACGGTATATAACATCCCCATTAGCTAAACGCAAAGTAAGTATAGTTATCTTTTGATTTATACTTTTGATATCTTTATATATTGGAGAGATTACTGAGTGAAGTTTGTCATGATCTACTTGATACATCAAAAG
>JAFGVR010000030.1 GCA_016937915.1 Campylobacterales bacterium
AGATTTTCATAAATAGTATAAGGGGAAGGAACTACTCCATTTTTAAGTAAAAAAGAAATGGCCTTGCTTGAAACAGACAATTTGTTTCCATAAAGTAGTTCAACAATACTTTTAGAATAAAACAACTCTGAATCTTTATGTAAAATGTACATCGGCTCTTGCCCAGCTAAATCAGCTTCTAAAACTCTATTGCCATTTAAATTCTCAATAGTAATTTTTTCAATCATCTCTTAATCCCATATCCAAAACCTTTTTTCTTTGCATACAAAATATCATCAGGAAGAACTCCTTCAAATGCTTCTTTTAATATAAACTTATTATTTGCTCTTCCATCTTTTTTTGCTATTTTTCTATGAGCATCTATCTTAAATGCCATCTCTATAACTCTATAATCTAAAAATGGAGCTCTTGCTTCTATGCTATACATCATAGATGGTAAGTCTGTACTTATAGTTATAGAGTGAGCATTTTCACTCATAAGCCCTATCCAGTTTGAACTATCTATATAATTGTTTGTTTTAATTTTTTCTGCCCAAAAATCTATCAAAGCATTATAATCAAACTCTTCTAAGCCTTTTTCTTTTGCTTCTTTTTTATATAGATACCCTTTTCTTTTATAGTTTTCTTTTTGTGCAAGTTCAAACATAAGTTTCAAATCAGCTCTTATGCTAAATATTTTCTCAAAAATTTTCAAAATGCTATTTGGCAGAAACTCTACCATCTTTACTATATCTGAAAAAAGAAGCTGTTTATTTGCTCCATCATATCCATAAAATATCTCATCAGCTCCGATGCCACTCATAACTACTTTGATATTTTCTTTTGAGATTTGTTCATAAAGTCTAGCTGCGTGAGTAAGTGGAAGTAGTCTAACTTCCTCTCCATATATAGCCATCATCTTTTGATATAACTCTTCTTGTAAATCTCTATCATATTCAAATACTTTCAAAGGGACATTAAAAAGCTTTGCTACTTTTTTTGCTCTGGCCAACTCTTCATCATCTGCTTTAAGTGTATAAGATTTTGGTTTAAGTCCATGTTTTACCATAAGAGCTGTGATAATACTACTATCTACCCCACCACTCAAAAGTGTAGCTATCTCTACATCTGCTCTTTCACGGATTCTTACCGCATCATCTATCACACTATAAACATCTTCTTTAGTTATACTACTATCATATTCAAACGATGGAGTCCAATAACACCATTTTTTTACTATCTTTTGATTTTTTATTATCATAGCGTGAGCTGGTTCGAGTCGTCTTATACTTTTATATCTTGTATATGGTTCTGGTATATGAAGATAATTTCTCAAATAACTATATGCTATACCTATATCATCAGGGGTATCATCAAATATACCTATACTAAAAAGTGCAGCAAGTTCTGAAGCAAAATAAAATCCACTACTGTGTTCACTATACACAAAAGGTTTTTTACCTATTCTATCTCTTGCACAAAATAGAGTTTTTTCTAGTCTGTCATAAAGTGCAAATGAAAACATCCCATTAAACTTTTCGATGCACTTCTCACCGTATCTTATATAACTAGCAAGTAGCACCTCAGTATCACTATGAGTTTTAAACTGATAATTTAGCTCACTTTTAAGTTCAAGATAATTATAAATCTCACCATTAAATACTACGCTATATCTACCACAATTAGATTTAAAAGGCTGGTTTGCATTTTGGTTTAAATCTATAATAGCCAGTCTATTATGACCAAGTGTTATGTCATCTACAGTTATCTTTGAACTATTATCTGGACCTCTATGGTGTTGTTTTTGTAAAATAAAATCTACATAGCTTTCTTGAATTTCAATAATATTGTTTGACCAAACTCCTACTATTCCACACATTTTATTTTTTTAATTTAAAAACCACTACAAAATTTTGATGAAAATACTTATTAAAATTACCTAGAACATTCATTAACATCTGTTTAGAACTACTATTTGGATTAAAAGTAAAATAGTTAATTTCACTTATTTCATATCCATATCTTTTAGCGAATTGTTGAAAATTTATCTCATCCATCCAAACAGTGTGATCCTCAAGTGTATTTATTTTTTTACCTAATAAAGTTCTTACTATATTATTTAAAGCCATAGGATTAGGAGTACTAATGATAAATTCACTTTTATCATCCATATAGTTTTTAATATTTTCTAAAGCATTACCTATGTTATTGAGATGCTCAATTACATCCAGCAATAATATTCTTTCAAATTTTCCTGTATCACTACTTATATTCGTGTTTTCTATATCAAAATATCTAAAATCGAAACCTCTGGCATTTAAAAACTCTATACCACCTTTTTCAATATCACCACCGATAAGCTCTTTAGCTATTGTTTTAATTCTTATATGTCGCCATTCTTTAAAATCAGTTTTTGAATAATTTTCATAGTCTCCTATCCCACCAATTTCTAAAACTTTTTTATTAGAAACTTTTTCATCTATATATTTTTCAAAATCCATTTAATTTACCTTTCTAATAATAAAAATATTATCTATTCCTTCATTATGATTTTTTAAGAAAATATTTAAAAAATTACTAAAACATTTAAATATTTTTGATTTTAAAGTATTTGCATAATGACCATCACTAAACGATATATCTTTTAAATACATATTGTGACTTGATAAGTAGTTTTCTAAAATATGTTTAAATACAGGAGTAATATGACCATAATGTGGCATATGTTCCTTCCCAAAGTAAGGCATATATCCTTTAAATAAATAGTACAATTTACTATAAGTACTCTCTGTATTTGGTGTACTTATAAATAGTGTGCCTTTTTTATCCAATAACTTCTCACACTCTTGTATAAAATTATTATGATCAAATAGATGTTCTATAATCTCAATAGCAAATATAAAGTCATAAGGCTGTCCATTATTTACTTGTAAGGAAAACTCTTTGTTTAAATCTCCTATAAATATCCTATCTTTTTGCACACCTGATTTATTTGTATCATTCATATCAATACTATAGATATTTGTATATCCTAAGTCTATCAATCTTTGATCAAAAGAACCATGCCCACTAGCAAGGATAAGTATAG
>JAFGVR010000031.1 GCA_016937915.1 Campylobacterales bacterium
CTCCAAAGTACTTATAAAATACAAATATTCACAACTAAATAACTATATAGATGAGTTAAATAGATATATAGAAAATTTCAACAAACGCTCAGATCTCTCCAAAGATGAATATGATAATATAAAACAACAAGTATTGCAAAAACAAAAATATATTAAAGAGCAAAACTTACTTTTAGAAAAAGAGAAAAGGGTGTTAAATAAAGAGATTTTATCTGTAAAAAATATGACAAATAGATATAATCTCTTAGTAAAAAGATATAACAGACTTCTTAGGGAAAATGAAAATCTCTCAAGAGATTTAGTTGAGATAAAAGGTGTGACAAAAGGGACTACCACTATCACATATCTTAAAGAAAATGGGATTACAAAAGAGAAAAGTTCTAAAAGCAGTATGGATAAGATAGAGATTTATGGATTTGAAGATCTTAATCAGTTAAAAGTTGTACTAGCTCATGAGATAGCTCATTTAGTTGGTGTTGAGCATGTAGATGCAAAAGGTGCATTGATGAATCCTATCCTTCAAAAAGAGCAGCTGGAGCATCTTTTACTGAGTAGTGATGATATAGAAGCGTTTAATAAAATATTTTTGGATAAATAATATGAATAAATATATGAAATTAGCAATCAAAGAGGCTAAAAAAGGGATGCTAAGCAATGATGGTGGACCTTTTGGAACTGTGATAGTAAAAGATGGTGAGGTTATATCAAAAGCTCATAACACTGTTTTAAAAACTCAGTGTGCAGTGAATCATGCAGAGGTGAACGCTATAAAAAAAGCATCTAAAAAAATTGGTAGTTTTGATCTTAGCGGATGTGAACTCTACACAACTTGTATGCCGTGTCCCATGTGTATGGGTGCGTTGGAGTGGGCAAATATAGATAAGGTTTATTATGGTTCAACAAGCAAAGACGCTGATGCTATAGGATTTAGAGATGCTAAGTTTTATAAAACTAACAAAACAAAACTTATCAATACAGATAGAGATGAAACTATAAAACTTTTTAGATTTTGGGAAGATAAAAAAGATAAGGTTATGTATTGAGGCTTAGATGGAAAAACTAGAGTGGAGTGAGTCTTTAAAATTAGGGATAGTTGTTATAGATTATCAACACAGAAAAATTATTAATATCATAAATGAACTTATAGATGAGATGTTAAGTAGTTGTGATATTGAATCTATACTTAGTATGGGTGATGATTTAGTAGAGGCTGTGTTGCATCATTTGGATTATGAGGAGAAGATCTTAAAGGAGATATCTTATGATGATTATGATACTCATAAAGAGATCCATAACCAATATATAAAACAAACAAACTATTTTTATGAAAAAATCCGTCATGGAGACATATCTAGCATCGGTGAATTTATAGAGTTTTTAAAAGATTGGTGGGTATATCATATAACTAATGAAGATATAAAATATAAAGATTTTTGCATAAAAAGTAAGTTTAATTAGTATTTTGGTGAGTAAAACTTCTAATCACCAAAATTTGTTATTTTTTTTTATATTTTTTACAAGCTTGTTATAAAGGCTAAATCTTCCAAGCACTTTTTGTAACAACGCTCTTTCTATAAACTTTGCTATAGGAAATAGTACAAGTAGAGTTATAAACATACCAATGAGAATAGATACCACATTTAAAGTACCGTTTTGATCTCCTGCAAAAAATAGGTTTTCTGTATTCATACCAAAAAATCCAACTACAAGATTTAATGGTAAAAATATTCCAGATAAAACAGTTAAAATGTAGATGTTATTATTTATTTTGTCATTTTTGAGTGAATTATAATAACTATATAGTGTGTCTAATTTGGCTGCATTTAAATTTGCTAGTTTTTGATATCGTCTTATATGCTCTATGATGTTTGAGAAATCATCATGAGGGAAATTGGTATTTTGTCTATATATATCGTTGTAGTCAATCAAAACCTCTTCAACACGCTCAAATATTCTATCTACTCTAGTTAGATCTTTTTTTAAATCAAACCATACATCTAAAAATATCGATGGAATTTTACGGGTATATAATCCATCTTCAAGTGTGTCTGTTTCCTCTATATATTTTTTTACCAACCATTCACAATGTTGTAAATGTTTGGTTATAGAGTTTAAAAGTTCTAAATGATTTTTAAGTTTACTAAAATTATCTAAAGCTCTGTTATATCTAAAAATACCATCTTTAGTTATAAGATAAGGTGTAGATACCCCTTTTAATCCATCATCATCTAGCTCAACAAAACGGACAATTAAAAGTTCATAAGTTTGTGTTTTAAAAATATATGATTGATGCTCAGGATTTTTTATATCTTTAATATGTAGAGCATCTACTAAATTGGTTACCTCTTCAAATTTTTTTATCTCATGTTGCATCTATTGTCCATTTGTACAAGAAGTTTATGTTCTAAATGCTTCAAGTTTAGCATGTAGATTATCTGTCATGCTATTTAAATTATTTGCAGCAGATGCTATCTCCTCTACATTTTTAGAGTTTTGAGCTGATAGCTTGTTGATTTGTGAAACTTGAGTAACTATCGCTTCTATATCTTTACCTGTTTTTTGGAAATCGTTTACAGTTTTGTCTGTTGCTTTTACAGCTTTTTTAACTATATCTACACTTGAGATTATTTTTGTTTCAACATCATTTGAAACAGTAACTAAAGCTTGAACCTCTTGGGAGTTACTAGTCATTTGGTTACTTATATCCATGATAGATTGTACTATCACATTTATAGTAGCATTTATATCTGTAAGAGATTTTTGGGTTCTCTCTGCAAGTTTTCTAACTTCATCCGCAACTACGGCAAATCCTCTTCCATGCTCACCTGCTCTTGCAGCCTCAATAGCTGCATTTAGAGCTAAAAGGTTTGTTTGATCTGCAATATCTGAGATGATGTTAAGGACATCTTTTACTTGGTTGGCTTCTGAAGATAGAGTTTGCATACGGTGAGCTAGATCTATCTCAAGTTCAGAACTTTGCTCAACTCTTTGTGTAAGTGCTACTATATCGTTTCTAGCAGCGTTTAGATTCTCATTTGCAGCTATTATCTCCTCTTTGCTTTTTATAGCATCCTCTATCGCTGAGATTATCTCTTCGTTTATCAAATTAGCTCTTTGTGTAGCTTTGTCTATCACTACAACAGATTGTTCAACATTTTTACCAACACTAGATGCTGTTGAAGAGAGTCCATGAGATATATTTGCATTTTCACCAGAAGATAGTTTAGATTCATTTACAAGGTTTCTTAAACTTTTCATCAAAGAGTTATAAGCCTCATCCATATCATTTATCTCAGATGGTCCAACCACTTTTGATGTAAGTGTTAGGTCTTTATTATCAGATGCCATCTGCAGTTTATTTCTAAATTTATTTACAGATGTTGTAAGTTGGCGGATGATAAAAAATGATAACAATATAGATGATAAAACATCAATAATCAAAACGCTAAGTGATGTATCTCTTATGTTTAGATACTCTATATCACTTGAACTCTTAGCTTCTTCCATTCTATCAAGATTATATTTTACTATAGATCTTAGTTCATCTCTTGCACTATCGATAAGTTTTCTTGCTTTTGTGCTTGATAGTGTTGCAGCTTTTTCATTTTCATAATTCATACTATATTCGATTATTTTTTCAAATTCAACTATATAGTTTTCTAAATAAGTTGAAAAATTGGATATTTCACCTTTTTTTTGTTCATTTTCTGTTAATGCTATTAGATTTTGAGTCAATGTATGAAGTTCATCTTTATTTGTATAAAATTCATCTATATATCTATCCATATCATCTTTGGTAGTAGCTATGATAATATTTTTTTCTATACTTCTCATCTCTAAAACTTTTATAGCCATATTTTTACTTATAAGTACCCTTTTACTTTCGTTGTCTATAATGCTATTTATGTTGTCATTCATACTCGATAGCCCTTTTAGAACTATAAATGAGAGCATTGCTGTTATAACTAAGCTTATCAAAACCATGGTTATGAGTTTGATTTTTATACTTAGTGTTTTTATCACTTCCATAAAGTTGTCTCCTTGATCACATTTTTTGGAATTATACTCCTAAAAATGATAAAATATTTAAAAAAATTATTATTGAGTTATGAAAGGTTTTTCCCTTGTTATTTAGGTATTTATTAGTTATCCTTTTTTTACTTTTAAACTATATGGTTTTTTATATAACTAATCAAAATACGAGGAGTAAAGAGGAGTATTCAAAATATAATCACATAGAAAAATTGCAGATAAATTATGAGATATTTATAAAAACTCAAGAAGATAAAGCAGATGTGATTTATGAGACTACTATAAATACTGATGGTGTAAAAGAGATGCTCTCAGAGGCTTGGCATACAAAAGATAATCAAATAAGAGATTATTTAAGGGTGAAGTTACATAATCTTCTAAAAGATAGATATGAAAAATTTAAGCAACAAGGGCTTTTACAGTACCATTTTGTTTTTCCCGATAATAAAGTATTTTTAAGGGTTCATAAACCAGATAAATATGGTGATGATCTAAGTGGTGTCAGACTTGATTTTGAAAAGGTAAATAAAACTTATGAGATAGTAAGAGGATTTTCACAAGGTAGAACTTCTCATGCATTTAGAAATGTTTATCCTATATTTGATCATGAGAACAGACATATCGGTGCTATTGAGATATCATATCCTAGTGAGCTTTTACAAAAAAATCTTAATGTTGTTTCAAGGATACACTCCCACTTTTTGGTAAATAAACATATATTTGACTCTAAAATGTGGTCAAGGGATGATAGGATACTTGAATATAAACCTAGTATGGAAAATGAGAACTATCTACTTACATATTCAAAAACTCATGAGGAAAATGATGATAAAAATCATATAAATAGTGTTATAAAATCTCTTAAAAATTCAATAGAAAAATCGATAGATAAGGGGGAGAGATTCTCACTTGTATCTGATATTTATCCTGATGATATAAAAGTTATATCTTTTTATCCTATCAAACAAAATGTTACAGGTAATCTCTCTGCATGGATAGTATCTTATGAAGATGCACCATTTATAGCTTCATCGGTGAAAGATAATTTTTACATAAGGGGTGTCGCATTTGTTATATTTGTAGTACTTTTTTATTTTGTTTATAAGATTTATACACAAAAAAATAAACTCTCATCACTTCTAAGATCTTATGATGACAATGTGATATTTTCAACAACAGATAGAGATGGAAATATAACCCATGTTAGTAAAGCTTTTTGTGATATATCTGGGTATAGCAGTGATGAACTTATAGGCAAATCTCATAATATTGTCAGACATATAGATATGCCAAAAGAGGTTTTTAGTCAACTTTGGGATGCGTTAAAGAATAAGCAGATTTGGAAAGGTGAGATAAAAAACCTTAAAAAAGATGGTGGATTTTATTGGGTAGATGCTGAGATAGAGCCATTATATGATGATAAAAAAAATCATATAGGTTATAGTGCCATAAGACACGATATAACAGATAAAAAAGAGGTGGAGTCTATCCAAAAAGAGATTATTTTTACTATGGGTTCCATTGGTGAATCTCGTTCCAAAGAGACAGGTAATCATGTAAAAAGGGTGGCAGAATATTCGTATATCTTGGCACTAAAATATGGATTTAGTCAAAAAGATGCTGAGATGTTAAGACAAGCTAGTCCTATGCATGATATTGGGAAAGTTGGGATACCAGATGCAGTGCTTCATAAACCATCAGCTTTAACTGAGGATGAGATGGAGATGATAAGGCAACACTCACGCATAGGTTATGATTTGCTTAAAAATTCAGATAGACCACTATTAAAAGCTGCTGCAACAATAGCACTAGAGCATCACGAAAAATGGGATGGCACAGGTTATCCACAAGGTTTGAGTGGTGAAGATATCCATATATATGGACGCATTACCGCCATAGCTGATGTATTTGATGCTTTAAGTTCAGATAGATGTTATAAAAAAGCTTGGGAAGATGATAGGATATTTAAACTATTCAAAGAGGAGTCTGGTAAACATTTTGATCCAAAACTTGTAAAAATATTTTTTGAAAATATAAATGAGCTTAAAAATATAAGAGATAGTTTTAGAGATTGAGATATCTCTTTAGTGTTTATTTAGGATAAAATAGCTTTATGAAACTATCACATTTAAAACAGATTACACACTATTTACAAAAATTTAAGAAGATAACTGCAGCTTACAGAGTCTCTGACAATACTATAAAATTGGCTTTTGATAGAGATGATGAACTATTTTTTGATATGCAGCGTTCAAACTCTAAGATATATAGATGCGATTCATACAATCGCTCAAAAATCTATAATGCACCATTTGATGTTGTTTTGGCTAAGCGTTTTAACCGTGCAAATATACAGAGTATTGAGATGCTAAATAACGATAAAGTTATAAGGTTTAAAACTACAATCTCATCTGCTTATAAGCAAGAGACTACCTACTTGCAACTTGAATTTACAGGAAAATATACAAATATAATTATCTTAGATGAAAATTTCATGGTACTTGAGGCACTTCGTCATATCGATATATTTTCATCTTTTCGTGAAGTTAGAGTTGGACAAAAACTTTTAGATATCCCAAATGCACCATTTAAAGCAAAAGAGTATCCTTTAGATGATGTTGAGAAGTTTTTATATGATGTTTATGAAGAAGAAAAAAAAGATAAACTAAAATCTCTTAAAAAGCAAAAGCTTTTATATCTTCATAAAAAATTGGTAAAGCTTACAAAGTTATATGATTCACTTTTAGATGAGGATGAACTAGAAGATGAGATACAAAAGTACCGTCATTATGGCAATTTAGCATTGAGTAATATTTACAATATAAAACCTTACCAAAAAGTGATTTTGTTAAAAGATTATGATGGTAGTGAGCTTGAAGTTGATTTTGGAAAAATGTATCCAAATCCATCAGTTATACCCGATGCACTTTTTTTAAAAAGTAAAAAAGCAAAACAAAGATTAACCCATCTTCATATAGAAAAAGAATCGCTTAGTTCAAAGATAAAACATTTAAAACACTTTATACATATAGTAGATGATGCAAAAGATATCTCAAAGATAAACTTGCTTTTTCCAAAACAGATAAAAGTAAAAGGTGTAAAACAAAACGACTCAATCGAGGTTTTTTTTGTAGAGGGGTATAAGGTTCAACTTGGTAAAAATGAGAAAGGCAATATCACATTATTAAAAGATGCGAAGGCAAAAGATATATGGTTACATATGAAAGATCGCCCATCTGCCCATGTTCTCATAACTACAGATAAACAAAATGTCCCACTTAGTGTAATAGAGGGTGCTGCTAGGATATGTGTTGAATTTACTATGTATGCTAAAGATAGATATGAGGTTGATTATACACCAAGAAGAGAGGTTGCCATACAAGATGGTGCAAATGTTCTTTATAACAAATATAAAACGATTTTAGTAGATACTAGAGATTAAGAGGATTGTTACAAGAAAAAAAAGTACCCCTCCAGATACCTGCGGCACATGACAAATCAAGTCGTGCTGCTGTATTCCTACCCTGACACAGTATCTTAAAATACCATTGCACAGGTCTAAAGAGGCAGTGGAATTATAGCTTATTTTTTTTGATATAATCTTAAAAAGGTGTTTAATGATATATATAATCGTAGCGCTTAAGGCTGAAGCACAAGCTTTTGTCGATAAATACAAACTCAAAAACTATAAAAATGACTCTATAGAGGTGGTTATTAGTGGGATGGGTGCATCTGCTATAGCCATAGCAGCCAAAGAGGTTTTAAAAAAAATCACAAAAGATGATGCGATTGTAAATGTTGGGATATGTGGGGCTAGTAAAAAGTTTCAAATAGGTGAGCTTATAGATGCAAGAGAACATAAAATAGTTTGCATCGACTATGAGGCTACAGATGCCACTTATGAGATAGTGGATATGGAGAGTGGTGGATTTATAGAAGCTACAAAAGGTTTTGAAAATAGTTTTATATTTAAGGTGGTTAGTGATCATTTTGAGCCAAAGAGTGTTACAAAAGATATGGCAAAAAAATTGATATTTGACCAAATAGATGAGATTATGAAAAGGGTTTTAAATGCATAAAATAGCAGTAGTTACAGGTGCAAGTAGCGGGATAGGAAAAGAGATAACAAAAAGGCTTTTATCTATTGGTTTTTATGTAATAGGGGTGAGTAGAACAGTTAGGGATGATAGCTTTATAGAATCAACATTTGAGGCACTAAGGTGTGATTTGAGTGAAAAAAAAGAGATAGAAAAAGCTATAAATAATCTAAAAGATAGAGAGATTTTTATCCTTATAAATTGTGCTGGTTTTGGAAAGTTTGAGCCACATGAAGAGCTTAATCCAAAAATCATCTCAGATATGATAACTGTAAACTTGACTGCACCCATTTTACTCACAAATGGAGTTTTAAGAAAATTAAAACAAAATGGTGGATATATCATAAATATAAACTCTATAGAGGCTTTGCGTGCTAGTAAATTTGCAGGGGTTTATAGTGCTACAAAGGCTGGACTAAAGGCATTTGGCGATTCATTGTTTGAAGAGACAAGAAAAAGTGAGCTTAGTGTAACTAACATAAACCCAGATATGACAGAGTCAGGTTTTTACAACGATTTAAGATTTGAGACAAGTGTTAAAGAGGATGAAAAACTTTTTGCTTCAGATATAGCAGATGCGGTGGAGTATATACTTAGTATGAGAAAAGGTGCAGTCATGAGTGAATGCACCATAAGAGGTTTAAAATTTGGGATAACTAAAAAAAAGGTTTAACGAATCTCTTCTCTCCAAGCTTCTAAAAGACCTTTAAAAACAGTGCTACATTCATCTATATTTTCTATCTCATCAAATGCTGCAGCTTTTGATAGAAGTTGGATTTGGTAGCTGTAAAGTCCAGAGAGGTAAGCAGCTATCTCCCCTTGTTTCATATCTAAAGTGATTATAAGTTCAGTAATGATGTCAATTGAGCGGTTGATCCAGTAAAGTCTTTTCTCAATATTTCCATCTTTTGCAGCTTTTTTTGCTTGGGCATTAAAGCGAAGTACACCCTCATAAAGCATCTCTACTAGTTTTTGAGGTGATTCAACTCCGATGTTGTTTTGAGCATAAGTATTATGAGCAGCACTTCCATACATTTTAAATCCTTTTGTTGTTTATAAAACTTATTTGTATTTTCATGAAATCGACATAAGAAAAAATATCTTTAATAAATTCGTATAAACTTAATCATTCCTCTTATTGTGTCGATAATAGTGATATAATTTATGCATCTTTAAGATGCGGGTAAAGGATTTGTCATGGCTGTTATAAGTTCACTTGGGATCGGTTCTGGTGTTTTGACTGCGGATGTTATAGATCAGCTAAAAGAGAGTGATCGTAGCATGACCGTAACCCCTTTGGATAACAAGATAGAGTTAAACACTAAAAAAGAGAGTGCTATGGAGCTTTTGGAGAGTTTGACATCAACTTTACGCTCATCTGCATTTTCTATGAAAGATAGTTCACTGTATCAAAAAAGGGAAGTGAGTGGGGCTAATGATGGGATAGAAGTTACCGCTAATGATGGTGTTGATATACATGACTTCTCGATCAGTGATGTAAAGTTGGCTCATAACAATGTTATCCAATCAGGTGAGTTTGCAGATCGCACAAATAAGGTTGCAACAGGTGCTGGTACTTTAAATATAAACATAAATGGTAATGATTATAAGATAGAGTACGATGCAGATACTAGCTATGAGGATTTGATGACAAAGATAAATGATACAGCTGGTGAAGATTTAACTGCTAGTATCTTGCAAATTAGTGATAACTCTTACAGTTTTGTTATAAATTCAAAAGAGACGGGTAAAGATCAGCAGATAGTATTTTCAGACCTTAGTGGAAATTTAAAAGATACCTTGAAAAGTGATACTAATACATCTGGAACATTTAGTTTAAGCAGTTCTAAGATAGCAACAGGTGATGGAAGTTTGACCCTTAGTGCTGGTGGTGAGGAGTTCACATTTGATTATGATAGTTTTACCACTTTAGGTCAACTTGCGGATATGATAAATGAAGATGAGAATGCAAGTAAAAATGTTTTTGCAAGTGTTATAAAAAGTGGAGACAACTTATATAATTTAGTTTTAGCTGCAAAAGGTGCGGCAGAGGGGAGTGAGATATCTATAGTTGACAATAGTGGTATGGGTTATCTTGATTCGAAAATCGTCTCTTCAGATGTATCAACTTCTGAAGCTTTTGCTTCAAATACTGATCTTATCTCATCAGGTGGTGCGGGTGGTACGCTTACCCTAAACACATCAGCTGGAACTTATGATTTTGCTTATGATGCAACTACAACTTTAGAAGATCTTGCAAATGCTATAAACCTAGATGCAACTGCTAGTCAAAATGTACAAGCTAGTGTTGAGCAAAATGAGAATGGTACATATAATCTTGTTTTAAAATCTATCAACGATGCAGCAGGTTCAGGGATAACTATCACAGATGCAGGGGATTTGGATGCTAAACTTTTAGCTACTGGTGGTGGTAGTTCAACTACCCAAAGTGGTGATTTTACAGATGTGCAAACATCTTCAGATGCTTCGTTTAAGTATAACGGTATCACATTAACTAGAAGTTCAAACACTATAGATGATATCAAGTTTGGTTTAGAGATAAAACTTTTAGAAGATGATGCATCTGCAAATATCTCTATAACTCAAGATGCTCAGCCTATAAAAGATGAAATGCAGGTTTTTGCAGATAGTTACAATAGCTTACAAAAGCAAATTAGTGCTATGACCCTAGCAGATGTTGAAGCTGGTACTACGGGTCTGTTTAATGGTGATAGTTCTATCAACTCTATAAGTAGAGCATTAAGAGATCTTCTAACTTCATCAGATCCAAATACTGGTATTGGTCTTGCTCAGTATGGTTTTGAATTAGATCAATCTGGAACTTTGAGTTTTAATAGTTCGAACTTTGATGAGATGATGGATAAAAGTCCAGAGGGATTGGCTGATTTTTTCAGTGGTAAAACAACTGTAATTGGTGAATTTGATGATAAAAAAGATGCATTTTTAAGATTTGCTGAGGATAAAGGGATAAGTATATCTACACTTATAACTAGAATAGATAACGGTACATACACTCTAACAGATAAACTTTTTGAAAATGAAGAGTTTACATTTGATGATATAAAAGACTATAACAGTACTGAGCTGACAACTTATCAATATATGATGGATTCAACTACACACGATGATGGTATATTTGAGAAAATCTATACAAATTTAAAAGATCTTACATCAATGAATGGTGTTATAACATCTGTGAATAATGGACTCTCTAGAGAGGGAACTTTACTTGAGGAGAGTAGAACTAGAGCATTAGAGCAACTTACATCTAAGTATGACACTATGTCTGCTAGGTTTGTTCAGTACGACTCAATTATAAATCAGTTAAACAATCAGTTTTCAGTGCTTCAACAACAGATTGCTATGGCTATAAATGGATAATGATATGTGGCTTAAAAAATTCAAGCTTGCTATAGTAGCTAGGGATCCATATAAGATAGAACAGTGTATAAAAGAGATGCCAAAGTTTGATGATATAAAAGAGATGGAGGAGGCTTACCATCTCTTTTTACAAGCAAAATCTCTTTTAGAGTCCCAAAGGGATGAGACTTTAGCATCTATGAATAAAATAAAGGCTAATATAAACTTTTTAAAATCATCAACAAAAGAGATGAAATCAACATCAGGGATAAAGTTTAATGTTTAATGGTAAAAACATTCTTGTAACGGGCGGAACAGGTAGTTATGGAAAGGAGTTTGTAAAGATTGTTCTGCAAAAGTACAAACCAAACAAACTGATAATCTACTCAAGAGATGAGTTAAAACAGTTTGAGATGGCACAAGAGTTTAGTGATAAATGTATGCGTTATTTTATAGGGGATGTGAGGGATTTGCCAAGACTTACAAAAGCTATGAAAGGGGTAAATATAGTAGTTCATGCAGCAGCACTTAAACATGTACCAATAGCTGAATACAACCCAATGGAGTGCATCAAAACAAATATTATGGGTGCTCAAAATGTGATAGATGCTTGCATCGAAAACGAAGTTACCCACACCATAGCTCTCTCGACCGACAAAGCTGCATCTCCAGCAAATCTATATGGTGCTTCAAAATTAGCATCCGATAAACTTTTTGTAGCTGCAAACAATCTTACAGGTAACCACAAGATAAAATTCTCAGTTGTTAGATATGGAAATGTTTTAGGCTCACGCGGTTCAGTTATACCTTTTTTTAAAAAACTTATAGCTGAGGGTGCGACTGAGCTTCCTATAACTGAGCCAAATATGACAAGGTTTTGGATAACTCTAAAAGAGGGTGTTGAGTTTGTTCTCAAAAATTTTGAGAGGATGCAAGGGGGTGAGATATTTGTCCCTAAAATCGCATCTATGAAGATGACAGACTTAGCATCTGCACTAGCACCAAACTTGCCTCAAGAAGTGATAGGGATTCGCCCAGGGGAGAAACTTCACGAGATAATGTGTCCCCTTGATGATTCACACATAACGCTAGAGTTTGATGATCATTTTGTGATAAAGCCTAGCATCGTTTTTACAACACCGATCGATTATACTAAAAATAATTTAGGTGAGAGTGGTAAAGCTGTAGAGGCTGGTTTTGAGTATAACTCAAGAGACAACACTATATGGCTAACTCACGAAGAGTTATTAAAGAAGTTAGATGATTAGTTACTCTACTCAGTGCATCGAAGCTGATGATATAGAGGGTGTAGTTGAGGTTTTAAACTCCAACTTTTTAACTCAAGGTGCAAAAGTTGCAGAGTTTGAAGAGGAGCTTTGCAGATACACTGGTGCTAAGTACGCAGTTACATTTAACTCAGCCACTTCGGCACTTTTTGCAGCTTATAGTGTGTGTGGTATAGGTGAGGGTGATGAGATAATCACAACTCCCATAAGTTTTGTAGCCACTTCAAATATGTTTGTAACTCTTGGTGCAAAACCTATCTGGTGTGATGTAAAACTTGATGGCAACATCGTTGAGAGACAAATCGAGAAACTGATAACTCCAAAAACAAAAATGATAGTCCCAGTTCACTTTGGTGGTAAGCCAGTAAATCTAGCAAAGATACACGAGATAGCTAACAAACATAACTTGCTTGTTATAGAAGATGCATCTCACGCGTTAGGCTCAAGTATAGATGGTAAGAAGATAGGCTCATTTTCAGATATGACCATATTTAGTTTTCATGCTATAAAGCCTATCACCACCACTGAGGGTGGTGCGGTGATGACCAATAACGAAGAGTTGGCAAAAAAACTAAGACTTATTCGAAGCCATGGCATCGAAAAAAAACAATTGTGGAACTCTGATATGGTGATGATGGGGTATAACTTTCGCATAAGCGAAGTGGCAGCATCACTTGGTATCACTCAGATAAAAAAGCTAGATAGATTTATAGAGACTAGAGAAAAAATCGCAAAGTATTATGATGAGAGATTTAAAAGTGAAAAACTCTTCATCACCCAAAAACTAGATGCAAACACAACAAGCTCCCGCCATTTGTACCCAATCATCCTAAACCCAGAACTTCAATGCCCAAAAGAGGATATATTTAAAGAGTTGCAAGAGAGGGGGCTTGGTGTGCAAGTCCATTACAAACCGATATATCAAAACTCTTTTTATAAAGAGAAGTTTGGAGATGTGAGCCTAAGTGTTGCAAATGACTTTTACCGCTCAGAGATATCGATTCCATGTCATCAAAAGATGAGCCTAGATGATGCTAAGTATGTAGCAGATACTTTTTTGGATGTGATAGATAAGTACGCTCATAGAGGTTGTAGTTTTTAGATGTCAAAAAATGCTGTTTGCATAATCCCAGCTCGTGGTGGAAGCAAGAGGATTCCTAGGAAAAATATAAAAGATTTTTTTGGTAAACCTCTTATCGCTTATAGCATCGAAGTAGCACTAAAATCTGAGCTTTTTGATAAAGTGGTGGTCTCAACGGACGATGAAGAGATAGCAAAAATCGCTAAAGAGTATGGTGCAGAGGTTCCATTTATCCGCCCTTCTAAACTTAGTGATGATTTTAGTGGGACTGGTGTCGTGGTAGCTCACGCGGTTGACTTTTTAAAACAAAAAGGTTTTAGTTATGATTTTGTTTGTACCATCTACGCTACTGCTCCACTTTTACAAGTTGAGTACCTAAAAGAGGGGTATGAGAGGTTAAAAAACTCAGATGCTCACATGGCTTTTAGTGTGACTAGTATGCCATTTCCAATCCAGCGAACATTTAAGATAACAGATAATGAGAGATGTGAGATGTTCACTCCACAGCATTTTAAAAGCAGAAGCCAAGATTTGGAAGAAGCATACCAAGATGCAGGGCAGTTTTACTGGACAAATCAAAACAACAAAGCCACAGATATAGCGTTTGGAAAAAGCTCTATCCCCATAGTACTACCAAGACATCTTGTTCAAGATATAGATACTTTAGAGGATTGGGAAAGGGCTGAAAAGCTTTATCAAAATATAAATCCAGATATATTTGATGAATGGAGTAGAGTTAAAAAATCACTCCATCAAAAAAAAGAGATTATCAGATTTAAAGAGATGGAGATATATTTTACATCAATCGGTAAAAATATAGGATACGAATCTTATGGTAAAGATAAACTATTTTTACGACCAGTGCTTGTTTATAAAAAACTAAATCATTATACTTTTTTAGGGATACCACTAACTTCAAAAGAGAAAGAGGGATCTTACTATTTTAGTTTTAGTTACAAAAAAGATAAAATTTCAACAGCTATGTTTCACCAAATGAGAGTATTTGATATCAGAAGAACAGAGTACTATAGTGGAAAGATAAGTAAAAACACACTCAAAAGTTTAAATGGTAAATTAAAAGAGTTTATGAGATTTACCTCTTCGAAAGAAGAGGATCGGCCAACTAGGGCTAAATAGAACATGATTATAACATAAAAAGAAAAATAAGATGAAAATAGGAAACTTTGACCTACAAAAAGATGGCACATATATCATAGCTGAACTCTCCGCTAACCATAACGGAAGTTTGCAAACTGCACTAAAGACCATAAAAGCAGCAAAAGATGCAGGAGCGGATGCAATAAAGCTTCAAACTTACAGAGCCGATACCATCACACTTAACTCAAAAAACGATGATTTTAAGATAACTCAAGGAAGCCTTTGGGATGATAAGTATCTGTATGAACTCTACGAAGAAGCTTATACACCGTGGGAGTGGCATGAGGAGTTGTTTAGGTATGCTAGAGAGATTGGCATCGATATATTTTCCTCCCCTTTTGATAAAGGTGCAGTTGATTTTTTAGAGCAGTTTAATCCATCTGCTTACAAGATAGCATCTTTTGAGATAACTGATTATGACCTTATCCGCTACACCGCATCAAAACAAAGACCTATCATCATCTCTACTGGAATTGCGTATGAGAGTGAGATACAAGATGCGGTTGATATATGCAGACATGTTGGAAATGAGGAGATCATCCTTTTAAAATGTACAAGTGCATACCCAGCTCCACTAGAAGATGCTAACCTTTTAACCATACCTGATTTAAAAAACCGCTATGGGGTAGTTAGTGGTTTTTCAGACCACACTTTAGGCTCAACTGCCCCCATAGCAGCGGTGAGTTTGGGTGCTAAGGTGATAGAGAAACATTTCATCATAGATAGAACTATTGGTGGGGCAGATGCCGCTTTTTCGATGGATGCAAAAGAGTTTGCTTTGATGGTGAAAGCTATAAGGGATGTTGAAAAACTCTTAGGCAATGTTGACTATAGTATGAGTGAGAAAAAAAATAGAAGTCGCGAACATTCTCGCAGCATCTATGTGAGTAAAGATATAAAAAAAGGGGAGATTTTCTCAAATGAAAATCTAAAAAGTGTCCGCCCAGGTTATGGGATGCATCCAAAACATCTAGGAAAAGTTTTAGGAAAAGTTTCACCAAAAGATTATAAATTTGGGGATAGATTTGAAAATCCTTTTTAGAGCAGATGCATCTTCAACCATCGGCACTGGTCACATCATGCGTGATTTGGTTTTGGCTAAAAGGTTTGAGGGTGCAGAAATAGTATTTGCTACTTTGGAGTTGGATGGAAATCTAAATCACAAGATAAAAGAAGCTGGATATAAAGTAAAGACACTACACTCAAACAGTGTTGATGAGGTGATAGGTTTAGTTAAAAAAAACTCTTTTGATATGGTGATAGTAGATAACTACTCCATAGATGCCAGTTATGAAAAACAACTAAAAGATGCTACAGGTGTAAAAGTGATGGTGCTTGATGATACTTACGAAAAGTAACTACAGATGCAAACAAAAATCTAGAAAAGCTAAAAAAATATACCAAAAACAAAAAGTGGATAAAACTTCATATAAACTCAAATAAAATATTAAAACTTATGACAAAATTAAAGATATATAGCTAAATAATATATAAAGAAATCATTAATGTTTAGTAATTAGATTATGCTCTAAAAGTATATTTACTATAATGCACCCCTAAAATCGAACCAGTAAAATCAGTTTTCTTATTTCTAAGATGTTAAAATTGAAATAGAAAAATAGGGATAA
>JAFGVR010000032.1 GCA_016937915.1 Campylobacterales bacterium
AACTTTTAATAATGACCGCTAAGGCACTAAAGTCTTTCTCTAAAAAGAGAAAGCAAGTTTTGCAAGAAATTTAAACTAATATATATGGAAAATCATTATGGTAAATAAAAAACTTATACGAGAACTTTTAAACGAATCAGCATGTTCACACAACGACAAGAAAAAAGCTAGTTGTGACAAACCAAAACCAGGTGCTACTAGTGGGGGTTGTGCATTTGAGGGGGCTCAGATAGCACTTTTTCCTTACGCAGATGCAGTTCACCTTGTACATGCACCTGCAACTTGTCAAGGGGCTAGTTGGGAGACAAGGGCAACTCCGACTAGTTATGAGGGGGATAACAATACTGTAACTGGATACTACACAGATGTAACTACAAACGACATCATATTTGGCGGTGATAAAAAACTAGAAGAGAGCATCGAGTACATAGTGGAGCATAAAAAACCAAAAGCTGTATTTGTTTATGAAACATGTGTGACAGCTATGATAGGTGATAACATAGACAATGTATGTAAAAGGATGCAAGAAAAACACTCTATCCCCATAGTACCAGTTCACTCACCTGGGTTTGTTGGGAGTAAAAACCTTGGAAGCCGTCTTGGTGGTGAAGCGGTTTTAGAGCATCTCATAGGTACGCGTGAACCAAAAGAGATACACCCTTTTGGGATAAACCTTATCGGTGAGTACAATGTAACTGGAGATATGTGGCAATATACACCGATTCTAGAGCGTATCGGGATAAAAGTTGTATCAACCTTAGCAGGTGATGGAAGGATAGAAAATATCCAAATGGCTCACAGAGCAAAACTAAATGTGATAGTGTGTGCAAAATCTCTTGTAACACTAACACGCAAGATGCAAGAGAGATACAACATCCCATACATCTCAATCTCATTTTATGGAAAAAGAGATACTACAAATGCTATACGCTCCATAGTAAACGCTTTTGGAGATGAAGAACTAAGTAGAAAAGCAGAAGAGATCATAAAAGAGGAGGAGGCAAAACTAGAGGTTGCCTTAGAACCATACAGAAAAATCCTTGCAGGGAAAAAAGCTATCTTAAACACAGGTGGAAACAAATCATGGTCTATCGCATCTGCATTACAAGATATAGGGATAGAGGTTGTAGCTACTAGCATCCGTAAAGCTACTTTAGAAGATATAGAGATAGCAAAAAGTTATGTAGATATACTTATGAAAGTCCCAGCTCAAGAACAAGCAAAACTCATAGATGAGCATAATGTTGATATACTCCTAGCAGGTGGAAGAAGTTTATACACAGCCATCAAGAAAAAAATAGCTTTTGTAGATGTAAATCAAGAGAAAAAAATAAGTTACGGTGCTTATGGAGGGCTTGAAAATCTAGCATCTGATGTTTGCAAAGCTGTTCAAAATCCAGTATTTAAGATTGTAGGTGAAGCTGCTCCATGGGAGTAGCATAACACCATAGTAGCTTATTTATACCCTGCTCTTTTTTGAAACAGCTCTTTATTACTCTATATTTTCTGGAGTTAAATCAACTTTTTCAAGAAAATGTCTAAGCTCCGAAACAGAATCTTTTGAAAGTGTGTTTCTATGTGATAAGGCCAATATAAACTCCCCACTGTTATAAAAAAGTTTAGCACGATTATGTTTTGTCATATCTATCTCCACACCATAATGTTCAAGTGCACTCAAAAACTTTTTAGTATCAATGTTACCAGATACGGGATGTTCAAATATCTTTTCTATCTTTGTTTTATGTTTATGACTCATACATATACCTCTTTATGTTTTAGAATATAACTATTTTACTCTATTTTTGCTCAAAGTTTTTACTTAATCAGAAAAGTGGGTTAATTATGTGCAAGTGTAGATAAGATATAATTTTGTCGCCACTTAGCAGATGCTAATGGCAACAAATCTCAACATAGGGAGGAACTTATGAAAAAGTTTCACCTAAAGTTGACTTTCATAGTTTGGCGACTAAAAGTCAACTTTGAGCTTAAGAGGATTTAATCCTCTTTCGCCTTGTTGAGATTATACTATAAAAAAAATAAATTATACAAATTGGGGATGCCATGGTACTACTTGCTGGACCTTGTGTTATAGAGAGTGAAGAGAATATTTTTAAGATAGCTAAAGAGCTTGAGATATATCAAAACGATGAAAGTATCGATTTTTATTTTAAAGCTAGTTTTGATAAAGCAAACCGAACATCACTAGAGAGTTTTCGCGGACTTGGGATGGATGAGGGGCTAAGAATTTTACAAAAAGTAAAAGATGATTTTGGGTACAAGATAGTGACTGATGTTCATGAATCAACTCAGGTTGAAGCTGTGGCAGAGGTGGTAGATATGTTACAAATCCCAGCTTTTTTATGTCGTCAAACTGACCTGTTAGTAGCGTGTGCAAAAACAGATAGAGCGATAAACATCAAAAAGGGGCAATTTTTAGATGCCAATGCTATGCAATACCCTGTTTTAAAAGTGCTTCAAACTCGTGGATGTAGTGATGCTACTTATGAAAACTCACTAAAGCATGGAGTGTATCTTTGTGAGCGTGGGAATAGTTTTGGGTATGGAAACATGGTAGTAGATATGCGTAACTTAGTTGTGATGAAAAACTTCGCACCTGTTATATTTGACGCTACCCACTCAGTGCAGATGCCAAAAGCTGAAAACGGAAAAACTGGTGGTGATAGCTCTATGGTGCCATACCTTGCAAAAGGTGCTGCGGCAGTTGGTGTGGATGGATTTTTCTTTGAAACCCATTTTGACCCAAGTATAGCTTTGAGTGATGGGCCAAATATGGTAAAATTAGACGAGCTCAAAAATCTAATAACAACAATCAAAAAAATTAGAGAAATATAAGGAAAAAATATGAACCTAATCGAAGGTAAGTTAAGAATAACTGAAGATAAGAAGATAGCTATAGTTAGTACAAGATGGAATCACTTTATAGTTGATAGACTAGTTGAGGGTGCAAAAGATGCATTTGATCGTCATGGTGGAAACTCTGAAAATCTAACTCATGTTTTAGCACCTGGTGCGTTTGAACTTCCAATGGTGGTTGAAAAACTACTAGCAAGTGGTAAGTATGATGGTGTATGTGCTTTGGGTGCGGTTATCCGTGGTGCTACTCCACACTTTGACTATGTTTCAGCTGAAGCTACTAAGGGGATAGCAACTGTGAGTTTAAAATACCAAAAACCTGTATCTTTTGGACTTTTAACAACTGATACAATTGAACAAGCTATTGAGAGAGCTGGAACAAAAGCTGGAAACAAAGGTTTTGAAGCTATGACAGTTGTTATCGAATTACTTGATCTTTACGAGAATATGTAAAAATCATGCAACAAGAGATGCTAGATAAGATAAAAATACTCAAAGAGAGTTTGAGAGTTGATGGTTTTATCATAGATGGCATCTTTGGTTCATACGCTAGAGATGATCAAAAAGAGAGTAGCGATGTGGATATACTTTACCATTTAGATGATATTTTTTACACTAAATATTGTGGATTTGCTGGATTTCAAAAACTTGAAGAGATAAAACGAAAAGTAAGTGATTTTATAGAAAAAAAAGTTGATTTTGCACCAAAAAACAACTTATCCAAAACAGCTCAAAAACATATACTAAAAGATGTAATTTATGTCTAAAAAATCTTTTGAAGCAAAACTTGATTTTATAATTGAGATGATTGAAAATCTTGAAAAAATAATATCTAGACATGGTGGAATTGTAAAATCTATAAAAGATTTTGAAGGACAAATGGCTATACTTATGGGTATATCTCAGATAGGTGAAACTCTAAAAAAATTTAGTGATGAGATAGTTGAAAAATATGATTTAAAAGCTGATAGAGATGGGGCTTATTATACAAGAAACTACATCGTTCACGACTATGAGGGTGTAGATATGGGGTTTATAGAAAACATACTTAGGAATTATATACCCAAACTAAAAGAGAAAATTATATATATAAAAAAGGAAGAATATGGCAACTAGACAACAAGCAAGAATGGCCGTTGTGTCACTGTTATATGCATTTGATTTAGGTAATGGCAATACCTCTAAACACACAGATGAGATTTTAGAAGAGAAAAAGATTCGTAACAAGCAAAAAGATTTTGCACTTGATCTTTATGAGGGTGTTATGCAAAACATCGAAGCTTGTGACAAAGCTATCATAGAGCATCTAAAAGAGTGGGATTTTGAGAGACTTGGAGCTATTGAGCGTGCAACTCTTAGACTAGCAAGTTATGAGATACTTTTTGGTGAGCTTGATAGTGCGGTAGTTATAAACGAAGCAGTTGAGATCACAAAAGCGTTTGGAACTGAGCAGTCACCTAAGTTTATAAACGGTGTACTTGACGCTATCTCAAAAGATAAACAAAACTAAAGATGCAAAGATTAACAAAAGAAGAAGCACTTGACCTAATCAAAAATTCAGATCTAAAAACTCTTGGCAAAATGGCGACTAAGAGAAAAAAAGAGTTGCATCCTGATGGTGTGACAACTTTTGTGGTTGATAGAAATATCAACTACACTAACATCTGCTGGGTTGATTGCAAGTTTTGTGCATTTTACAGACACGAAAAAGATGCTGATGCTTATGTACTTACTTATGATGAGATAGATGCAAAGATAGATGAGCTTTTAGAGATTGGTGGAACTCAGATACTTTTTCAAGGTGGTGTGCATCCTAAGCTCAAAATAGAGTGGTATGAAGATTTGGTTGAACATATCCATACCAAATACCCTCAAATCACAATCCACGGTTTCTCATCTATAGAGATAGATTTTATAGCAAAAGTTTCTCGCATCTCTGTAAAAGAGGTTTTAGAGAGACTTAAAGCAAAAGGTCTTGCATCTATCCCTGGAGCAGGGGCTGAGATACTAAGTGATAAGGTAAGAGATATTATCGCACCTAAAAAGATAGATAGTGAAGTTTGGATAGGCATCCATAGAGAGGCTCACAAACTTGGCATCAAAAGTACAGCTACTATGATGTATGGGACTGTTGAGAGTGATGAAGATATCGTAGAGCATTTTGATATGATAAGAAAACTTCAAGATGAGACTGGTGGGTTTCGTGCATTTATTATGTGGAGTTTTCAAGGGAAAAATACAGAACTTTTAGCTCAAATACCAGATATGCCAAAACCATCATCAAACAGATACTTAAGACTTTTAGCAGTAGCTAGACTCTACCTTGACAATGTACCAAACATCCAAAGCTCATGGGTAACTCAAGGGGCATATATAGGGCAGATGGCACTTCATTTTGGAGCGAATGATCTAGGCTCAACTATGATGGAGGAGAATGTCGTAAGTAGTGCAGGTGCTAGTTATAAAATGGCAAAAGAGGAGCTGATACACCTCATAAGAGATGTTGGAGAAAAACCAGCTATAAGAGATACAGCTTATAACATCTTAGAGAGATTTTGATTAAATACCAGCCCACCATAACCTTATATACAAGCCTATAGTGCTTGTATATCCCACTTCACTAAAAACTAGATTTTTATCTTTATCGTATATCAAAGTTGTTGGGTATGCTTGTATGTTAAACTCTTTTGCCACTTTTGAATCTGCATCGTTTATAAATCTAAAAGTGTAACCATTTTTATCCATATACTCTTTTATCTCTTTGTTTGAACCTGAATTTACAGCGATAGTTAAAACCTCAAAATCTTTTGAAATTTTCTCTATGTTAGATGCTTCTACCTTGCAAGTGGGACACCAAGTCGCCCAAAAGTGAATGAGGATAGGTTTATCTTTTTTGAACTGATACTCTAAAGCAAGTGGTTGCTTATTTAGGTTTTGTGATTTGTACAAACTTAAAATATTTGCTGCTATGGTGATAGTGACTATAAAGAGTAAAACTTCTTTTGTGTATCGTTTTATTTTTGTTTTCATATTGCGTAATTATATATAAAAATTTGTTGTATGATTTTAGATTTATTTTAAAATGGAGGTATGAAATGCCTTTGAAAAACTACTCAAATATCTTTAATGAGATAGCAAAAAGCAAACTCTTAAAACTTCAAAGTGTTGTTTTATTTTTGACCACTTACATAGATTGGACACTTATCCCTTTTGTTACAAAATTAGAGGGTACTTACTTGCCAGTATTTATGATAAGTTTTTTTATGCTTGTTGGTGCTTTGGATGGTTTTATCCAGCCACTTTTTAAGCACATAAGCATCCACAACATCTACCTTTTTGCGATAATTTTAGACTTGGTACAGATAGCTAGTTATTTTATATATGATTATTCCCATCTGCTTTTTACATATATCATACTTACCATTTTTACTATTCAGGGGATCACTTTTGAAGTAGCTAGGATACATACGGTTGATTTTATGCAAGATGAGAGTGTTGAGCTAAAAGATTATTTGATGATACGCTCATTTATGATATCAGGTGCTATAGTTGGGGGTGCTGTGACTGCTATGGCTTATGATTATTTTACAAAAGATATAAATCTACTTCTCATCTATGTATCAATCCTTGGTGTTATGGGGATAGTGTTTCAGTATAGACTTTACCTAAAATTTAAAAAACGATTGGGTGTTAGTGAAGTGAGTGTTGATAAAGATAAAAGGGAGCTATACGAAAAATTTAGGGTTTGAGATGATAAAATACAAAAAATTTTAAAGGATACCAATGTTAAAAAGTTTTATCACTCTCTCTTTGGCACTATTTTTTATAGGTTGTGGTTCTAGTTCACCATCTACCCATACTCATAACCTTTTTCAAAGTGTAGCTGAAAAAGATGCTATATTGGTTCAAGATGGCAAAGATAAACGCTACTGTGTAAGATGTGGGATGGATTTGGTCAAGTACTATAAAACAAGTCATAGTGCATCTTCAGTTGATGGAAAAAATTATCAATACTGCTCAATCCACTGTTTAGAAGACCACTTAGGCGATGGTGTAACTCTGAAAAATCCACAAGTTGTTGATATGTCAAGTTTGAAGTTTATAAGTGTAGCTGATGCTACTTATGCAGTAGGAAGTTCTAAAAAAGGGACTATGAGCAAAGTAAGCAAATACGCTTTTAGCTCACTCGAAGATGCTAAAAAGTTTCAAGCTGAATTTGGCGGTGAGATAATGGACTTTAACAAAGCTTTAGAGAAAGCTAAAGAGGATTTTAAATACTACAGATAGGAAAAACTACCACGGCATCATCTAAAATGGTTAATAAAGCATAAAAGGTTTTGCTAATTTAGTATGCGTTCCCGCAAGATTGTGGGGATGAGGAAATCTTCAAATATATTCAATTTTACTTCCTATTAATGTACAACGTTTGAAATGAGCTAATAAATTAGCCGTAGGGTAATTTATTGGCTCCTCTGATTTGTTATATGCTCTTGAGTTTTATTGCATGTTGATGCTTCAAAAGTAATATCTTTGTTTAGTAGACCTGTTGACAAGAAAGCATAATCATAAGTATTTATATTTGATATAGAAACATTGTTTGTTCCTATTAGTTTTATATATGTTCCACTGGGAATATTAGTACAAACTTTATTTGGATAATAGGAATATTTTAAGATAGATTCTTTTATAAAATTATTGTCAATTAATTTATCAATTAATGGAAAAAGAGAAAATGAATATATAAAAAATGTCATAGATGAAATTGGTATAAAGCATAAATGGATAATGTTTTGTTTTTTTATTTTTATATCTATATGTACTAAATTAAATATCTTATTGAGATATGAAGTGATTTTATCAAACTTAAAA
>JAFGVR010000033.1 GCA_016937915.1 Campylobacterales bacterium
ATTTAGTTAGAATTCATATATTAGCACAAAAGGATTTATAATTTATGATAGCTGGAATGTACGAACAAGAATTTGTAGCTTATTTTATATTTGGTTTAATTCTAAATTTTGTATTTTCAATAATGTTTGGTATCTATCTTACAAAAAATATAGGGATGCAAGAGATGATAATGAGCAAAGGTGACAAACAACAATCTTTACTTGTTGGTATCACCCTTTTCATCCCTTTTGCAAAGATGATTGTAACACTTTATAGAGTTATGATACTACAAATATATTTCCTAAATAAAGGTTATTCACATAAAGATTTTTGGATCTATATGACACATAACAATCAAAAAGATTAAAAATACAACATACAATTTCTTAAAATTGTATTCTTGTGTAATCCTTTATTTCTAAAAATTGCTCTTTTTTGAGCATTGTCTAGTTTATAATTAAATTCTTTATCATCAAGATACTTCTGCTTAGTAGCCAAACCCTCTTCAACTAAAAGCTCAGACAATGTTTTTTTACCATTTGAATAAACTAAGCAAGAATTGTTTTTATATTCTAAATGATATGTCTGTTTAAGATGTAAATTATTTAATGAAAAATATTTTAAAAGTGGACTTTGTCTATAAAATAGATTTAATTCATCTGTACAATTTTTAGGTAATCTTTTATCACCATAGATATCTTCTAAAACAGATATACCATAAGGTTTACAAAAAAAACCAAAATTATCATAACTAAAACGCAACATACCATTTGAATACACACCATTGAGTATTGCTAAAAAAGGCTCTTTCGCAGACAATGTTCCTATACAAAACAAAAGTAAGAAATAGATAAAAATTATTTTTTTAAAAAATTTAAACATGTTATAATTATATCATGAATGAATATAATCTTAAAATTGTAATTAGTGTGCTTGCTGGTGTCACTTTTGCTTTCTTATTTATATTGTTAGCTTTGCTTTTACCAGTGGATAAGGTTGATACAGTTCAAAAAAGTAAAGATTTACAAAAACCTACAAACAGGCTTGAAAAAGTTTCAAAATCAATGAGAGAAAATGCAGAGTAACAGATGCAAAAGCATCTGTTATTAAAAATATTATAAAGCTTTAGCGATTATTCTATTTAATTTAGATATAAACTCCACAGTATCATCTAACTCGACACCATCAAAAAGTTTTGCTTGGTCAAGTAAAACACTAGCTGCATCGTTTACTAGGTTAACATCTGAACTCTCATTTAGTTTTCTGATAAGCTCATGTTTAGGGTTTATCTGAAGGATAGGTTTTGGAGCTGGAAAATCGCCATTTTGTTGACCCATCTGCTTCATCATCTGATACATCATATAAGATGGATCCTCTTTATCCTCTTTTAACTTAACTGGTGAATCAACAAGTTCATTTGTAGTTTGCACCTCTTTTACTTTATCTCCAAGAGCTTCTTTGAACTGTTTTACAAGCCCCTCATAAGTTTTAGCTACCTCTTCATCAGCTTTTTTCTCATCTTCGCTCTCTTCAAATTTAGCATCATTTACATTTATAAGTTTGTACTCTTTATACTCTGTAACCATTGGGAAGATGATAGTATCTACCTCTTCATTTAAAACAAGTACATCTATCCCTTTTGCTTTAAATCTCTCTAATGCTGGAGATGCTTTGAGCATAGATAATGAAGTTTTACCAGTGATATAGTAGATCTCTTTTTTCTCTGCATCTACATTTTTAACAAAATCTTCTATAAACACTTTTTCACTGCTGTTTAGAGTGTTAAACTGTAAAAGTTCTAAGATTTTTTCTCTGTTTCCAAAGTCATTATAAAGACCTTCTTTTAAAACATTTCCAAACTCTGCATAAAATTTATCATAGTTCTCTTTATCTTTTTTGCTCATTTTAGAGAGTTCTGAAAGCACTTTTTTAACAGATGCATTTTTAATTTTTGCCATAACTGCGTTTGATTGTAAAATCTCACGAGATACATTTAGAGGTAGATCTTTTGAGTCTATAACTCCGCGTAAAAATCTAAGGTATGTTGGCATAAGATCTTTTTCATCATCTGTGATAAATACACGGTTGATATAAAGTTTTATACCAGTTTGATAATCAACTCTGTACAAATCCATTGGAGCTTTGCTTGGGATGTAAAATAGTGTAGTATATTCTAACGCACCCTCAGCTTTGTTGTGCATCCATGCTAATGGCTCTTCAGATGAGTGTGCGATTGATGCATAAAAATCTTTATACTCATCATCACTTATATCTTTTTTAGCTATAGTCCAAAGTGCATTTGCTTTATTTATCTGCTTGTTTTCTATCTCTGTACGACTTGGTTCTGTTTCATTGCCTTCATCATCTTTAACAGCAGGTATAAACTTCTCTTTATCCATAAATATTGGAAATGGGATATGATTTGAGTATTTTTTGATTAAAGATTCTATTCTGTACTCTTCTAAAAATTCACTCTCATCATCTTTTAGATGCATAACTATAGTAGTACCATGACCATCTTGAGTGGTGTTTTCTATATCAAACTCACCAGTTCCATTACTTGTCCATAAAAATGCCTGATCTTCACCAGCTTTTTTAGTTGTAACTTCAACTTTATCAGCTACCATAAAACATGAGTAAAATCCAACACCAAACTGACCAATAAGTTTAGAGTCTTTTTTCTGATCTCCCGTCATATTTTCTAAAAACGCTTTAGTACCACTTTTTGCAATGGTACCAAGGTTATTCATCAAATCCTCTTCGTTCATACCGATACCGCTATCTTTGATAGTTAAAGTTTTAGCCTCTTTGTTTGCTACTATATCTATGCGAGGTGAAAAATGTACCCCTTTATAAGCTTCATCAGTTAGAACTAACATATTTAGTTTATCTAGTGCATCTGATGCATTTGAGATCAACTCACGGATAAAAATCTCTTTATTTGAGTATAAAGAGTGTGTCATTAAATGAAGTATCTGTTCAGCTTCTGTTTGAAACTTATGTTTAGCCATTTTAAAATCCTTGTAATTTAAATTTGCAAAATCTTATCAAAAAAAAGTTAATGATTACAAATCATATCAACTATATTTAGTCATAAAGACTAAACTTTAATAACCAACTCAACTAAAGTTTATTTTGATATAATCTTTTCATGGATGATTTTGTAATAGAATTAAAAGAGGAAACACCTGTTTTAAAAACTAAAAAATGTCGCTTGATAGCTTTAGTTTTACAGTTGTTTTTAACTTATGGGATTTATGTTTTTGGATTAGTTAGTTGGTACATGTACGATGCGGTTATAGCATTTTTTACACTTATACTCTCGTTTGTTGTTATGGGGATAGTAAGGTCAAAACTTAGAAACAGCTCCATACCACTAAAACAGATAGAGTTTACATATTCAGATGAAGAGATAGCAAAATGGTACACCGCTAAAGAGATATGTTAAGCTCTTTGTTGTAAAATAATGGAAAATATTTAAGGAGATAATTTGAGCATCTATAGAGAGTATGATATCAGAGGTATTTTTGAAAAAGAGCTAAATGAGCAAAGTGTAGTTCGCATAGGTTATGCACTAGCTAGTAAGATAAGGGGTGAGTATGTTTCAGTTGGTTATGATGCAAGAAGCCATTCACCTATCCTTTTTGAGTACCTTGTTCACGGTCTAAATGCTGGTGGAAAAACAGTATTAGATATGGGGCTAGTTCCAACTCCAGTAAACTACTTTACAAACTATCAAGATTGGGATGGGATAACTCCTAGTGCTTCTATCATGATAACAGGTTCACACAACCCAAGTGAATATAATGGATTTAAGATAACTATAGACAAAGCACCATTTTTTAGTGAAGATATCTATGCACTTGGTCGTGAGTGTGATGCTATGGATTTTCCACAAAAAAGTGAAAGAAAAGTTATAAAGATAGATGCTAACAAAAGATATATAGATTTCATAGTAAATGAGTTTTCACACCTAAAAGGGATGGATACAAATATAGTATATGACTGTGGAAACGGTGTAGCTGGTGTAGTTATAGAAGATATTTTTAATGCTCTTGAGCTAAAAACAAAAGGGCTTTTTGTTGATCCAGATGGTACATTTCCAAACCACCACCCAGACCCATCAGTTGAGCATAACTTAGAAGATGTAAAAAAAGCTTTAGCAGAAGCTGGTGACATAGCATTCGCTTATGATGGTGATGCAGACCGCATCGCAGTTTTAACTCATAAAAACAATATAAAAGGTGACATGATGGCACTTTTATACTCTATGAAGATGGATAAACCAACTGTCATAGGTGAAGTAAAATGTTCACAAGTTATGTATGATGAGCTAACAAAACGCGGATGCAAGGCTATCATGTACAAAACTGGCCACTCAAATCTAAAAGTGAAGATGAAAGAGACAAACGCAGATCTTGCTTGTGAAGTTAGTGGGCATGTGTTTTTCAAAAACCGTTACTTTGGTTATGATGATGCTATATATGCAACTTTTAGAATGTTAGAACTAATAAATGATGGAATAGATTTAGATGCTGAACTTGAAAAACTTCCTGTTGTATATTCTACTGAAGAGATAAAAGTGGAAACAACTGAAGCTGAGAAATTTAAACTGATGGATAAGATAAAAGAGATGCTACAAACTCCACTACAAGGTTTTCCAACCATTAAAGATATCATAAATGTTGATGGCGTGAGGGTAAATTTTGAAAATGGTTGGGGTTTAGTTCGTGCTAGTAATACGACACCTGTTTTGGTTACAAGATTTGAATCAACTTCAAAAGATGAGGCTAAATTTTATGAGGATTCTTTAAACGATCTAATCGCAAAAGCAAAAGAGAGTTTATAATTCCATCTTAAGATGGAACTATAAGAGGTTTTACCAACCTCTTATGATTGTATGACAACTAATACAGTCATCCATAACTTTTGCGTACTGAGTAATACCTTCGCTATATTTACCAGCTTCAACTGCTTTTCTTAAAGCTTTTATATGATCTTCAATATTATTGTTAATATTTCTAGCAACTTGCTCTTTTTCACTTTTTGTAAAAGCTTTTACATCAACTGTTTTAAAAATATCGTTTGCACTCTCAACCACTGCAAGACCAGCTTTTACATCCTCTTTTGAGTTATACATAAAACCATTATTGATTTTATTCATACCCTCTTTCATTAAACTCATTGTTGCGTTGATAGTTGCATCTGAAGCCATTGATAAAGATGCAGTAGCTACTAAAGCTAACATAACTTTTTTCATTTGTATTCCTTTTCTTATATAATACTTTGGCGTAGATGTTACTCTCTTATAGATTAAAACTGTATAAAAAATTTAAAAAAAATTTAAAAATAGTTCAAAGTGTTTTATAATAACACATTATTTTTAAGATAATAATTTATAACATATCCACTAACTATCACAATATAAGATGAATTAAATATCAATGAATAAAGATATCTCTCTACATAAAGAGATGCTATGCCAAAATATGTACCTAAAAATAAAGTGATATAAAGGATATATCCAACATAGCTATAATCTTTTTGTAAAAAACAAAATGGGCAGTGGTGAGTTGGAAGTTCATATATATATGTTCCAAAAAACAAAATCAAGCTTATGATAGAGATAAATAAAAATAAAAAATTTAAAAGTGAAAAAATATAACTGTTTTTTAGATAAGCAAATAAAATCATAAGCAGATACACCCCATAAAATGAGCTTAACAGATAAAAAGTATCTATCTTGAAAAGCTCAGATATATATGAGGTTGAACTGTTTGAGTAAAGAGTACCACAACAACTCACCATCTTATTTATATCTATATCACTAAACATCATCCCCTCTAAGATAAGTTCAGCCATTAAAAGGATAAACGCACCCAAAAAGATGGTAAATTTTAGTTTTGTATATGGGAGATTTTCATGCCTGATATCCCTATAGTGCAGAGTTAGCCAAAAAGCAAAGATATAGATATTTAAAACTTTTAGTATCAAAAGGTATATCCCATAAGGGGTTGCATCAACCACCCCTGCCCCACACATTGCCCCCGTTATAAGGTTTGAGAGTTTATCAAGGGTAAAGATAAAAAATAAAAACAGAGGCACTTTAACTATAAATATATACTTGATAATAGTAGATGACAAAAAGCTTTGTTTCTCTAGTTTGTACTGAGTTTGAGATGTTGAGTTTATATCCCATTTTAGATATATCTGAAAACTCAAATAAAAAGCCACCACTGCAAACAATGCAAAGATTATATTTAAGATAAGGATAGTTAAAACTTCAGGATTTAAAACCATTAGAGTATTTTACCTTTACTTATCTCAACATATCTATCTACAAAATCAAGATCAAAAAATAGTGGATCATGGGTAGCTACCACTATAGTTTTACCCTTTTTTTTCATCTCTCTTAGCATCTCTATAAAATGGAGTGAGAGCTTCTCATCTAAATTTGCAGTTGGTTCATCTGCTATGATGATTTTTGGATCATTTACATTTGCTCTAGCAATTGCGACCCGTTGTTGCTCACCACCTGAGAGATTTTTTACAAGTGAATTTTCTTTATGAACTATGTGAAAATCATCCATCACCTTTGCTAGTTTATTTTCTAAAACTTTTGATTCTGGATTGGTTGGCACTAAAGGCAAAGATATATTCTCTTTTACACTAAGAGTTGGTATGAGGTTGTATTTTTGAAAGATAAAACCTATATTTTCCCTTCTATACACAGATGCAAAGTTATCTGGAAGTTTTGAGATATGTTTAGCATCCACTATCACCTCTCCACTTGTTGGCTTACTAAGTGCTGCTATGAGTGAGAGGATGGTACTTTTCCCACTAC
>JAFGVR010000034.1 GCA_016937915.1 Campylobacterales bacterium
AACTTTTAAAACAAGCATTTATAAATATATTGTCAAATGCTATTAAGTTTAGTGAAAATGGTTCTAAGGTTGGTATAGATTATAAATTTGAAGATAATCAACACATATTTAGTATTTGTGATAGTGGATATGGTATGAGTGAAGATGAACTAAAAGAGATATTTACACCTTTTAAACAAGGTGAAAGTGCTACAAAAAGTGCAGCAAAAGGTACAGGTCTTGGTATGGCAATAACTTACAAGATAATTAAAGATCTTCATAAAGGTGATATAAAAGTGGAAAGTGCGATAGGAAAAGGGAGCTGTTTTTATATATATTTAAACTAATTTGCAAAAACTCTTATGATAAAACAGATTATCCTAGTAATCTGTTTATATCATTATAAAGCCCAAGCCCCATAAGTGAAAATAGTAAAACCCATCCAGCTATAGTTAATTTTACAACAACCGCTTCACTTGCTTCTCTTTTAAAAAGCATCTCATAAAGGTTAAACATAATATGTCCACCATCAAGAGCTGGGATAGGTAAAAGATTTAAGATGCCAAGATTTACCGAGATAAGTGCTGCAAAGAAAAGTACGCTCATCCAACCAGCTTCACTTGCATCTGAAGTAATTTTCACTATGCTTATAACTCCACCAAGCTCTTTTGCTGGAACATCACCCACAATCAGTTTTTGAAGTCCAGTAAAAATCATAGTAGATGCAAATATAGTTTGATTTGTAGCGTAAGATATAGTATCTATAAATCCCAAATCAAGCTTATGTGTGACACCTGCTGCTCCTATACCTATCATCTTTTTTTGTATAGTTTCGTTGTACATATTTGTAGTTTCACTAAGCTTTGGAGTTAGAGTTTTAAACTCTATAAATCCATCTCTTTGTATCTCGATGTTTAAACTTCCATCACTAGAAGTTATGATTTTAGCCATCTCTTCCCAAGTTTTAACTTCGATACCATTTATACTTTTAATAATATCATTAGTTTTTAATCCAGCTTCAGATGCTGGTGAATTCTCTGAAACTTGACCAATTACTGGTGAGAGTGCGTTTGGTCCACCAAGTGCTATGATAAAGTATAAAACAAAAGCTAAAAGAAAGTTTGCCAAAGGTCCAGCAAAAAGGATAAATATCTTTTGAATAGGTGTTTTTACCGTGTAGCTATCATCATCATAACTTTTTTTAGTTGGGTCACTATCATCTTGACCTTTCATTTTTACATATCCACCAAGTGGAATAGCTGAGATGCTCCACTGAGTGTTGAATTTATAAAAAGAGTAGAGTTTTTTACCAAAACCTATGCTAAATACATCCACCTTTACACCCATAGCTCTAGCTGCTAGGTAGTGACCTAGTTCGTGAAAAAATATAAGAGCAGAGAGAACTAAAACCGATACTAAAAAACTCATTTTACATTCTCCTTTAAAAGTGCATTTTTAAATCCCCAAAGATACTCAAATCCTGAATAGAGTGTGAGCGCTACGGCAAACCATAAAAGTTCATCGCCATAAGGCCATCTCATAAGTAAAAAACCTATAGCAAACATCTGTGCTACTGTTTTAACTTTTCCAGCCCAAGATGCTTTTACACTTATCCCCTCACTAACAGCAACTGTACGAAGTCCGGTGATAAAAAGCTCACGAACTATGATGATATATATAGCCCAAGCAGATGCCTCACCAACCATCATAAGCCCTAAAAATGCAGCAAGTGTTAGCATCTTGTCTGCTAGTGGGTCGAGTATAGCTCCAAGCATAGTCATCTGGTTCCACTCTCTAGCTATAAAGCCATCAAAAAAGTCAGTAGCAGATGCTAGTACAAAAAGCAAAGATGCAAAGTAGTAGTTCCAAGTGATATGATAACCGTTGTCTGTAAATATTTGGGGATTTAGAATTATCCAAAACATTAGCGGTGCTAATAGTATGCGAATAGATGCCAAAAAGTTTGGAAGATTTAACAAAGAAGATTCCTTATTTTTATATCTGAAATTTTAACTTTTTGGCTCTTAATGTAGGCTGTTAATGATTAACTTCACGATTTAGATTTTTTTCAATTGAAGCTATCTTTGATTTTAGTCTATTTTTACTATTTTTTCTTATATCAAACTTGAGTGCAGAGTAGATTCTATCGCAATCAAGTTGCTCATAGGCAAGTTCTATTATATCTAAGGCCTCTCTCATAGTCTCAGTCTCAATAACAGTCCCCATAGGTGTAAGCTGATAAGCCACACCACTTCTATCTATAGCATCTATGATTTTTGAAACCTGCACTGAAACGGATGAGCCATCACGACAATCATCTGAAGTTGGAAACATACTAAATTCTAATAAAACTGACATATAAACTCCTATTTTATTTATTTATTGTTTTGTAAAATTGTATCTTTTCATCTTTAAATCTTTGAACTATCTTTTGACTTAGTTGAGATTTTAACTCCATTACTAGATGGTAAGGGGTTACATACCATATATACAGAGTAAAACAAGAATCGCTTTGATGCGGTATAAGGTGGATGCGTGGACGAAAATCACGGCTTCTCATATCGTAACGCTGTTTTAGTCTTAAAAATTGTTTTGAAGCTACTTCCATATACTTTTCACTTACACTAAGTGCTACTTCATAGGCTATCTCTTCTATCTTTTCTATATCTTCATCAAAAGGGATTTTGAACTCTACAAGGTCATATATAGTTTTCATCTTGTCGTGTGTATAGTTGTAAACATAGTTTGTTACAAAATAGTTATTTGGTATAAACACTATCCTACCAGCTCTTTTTAGATGCACTGAAGTTGTGTTGTTTATGCTCTCATACAGAGTTATTTTAAATGGTGATATATTTATAACCTCACCTATGATGTCAACATTGTTTATATGTATAAGGATCCTATCTCCTGTTTTTATAAAATTTCCAAACGAGAGGTAAAACCAAGCCACAAAACTTTGCAGATACTCTTTTAGTGATATGGTGATAGCAGCAGCGATGAAGCCTATAAGGGTAGCTGCGTAGATTATATTGTCTATATTAAAAATGATAAACACCATAAGCATCAATAGAAAAAATGTGATATTTAAAATCTTTTTTACTTTAAAGTATCTCTCTTCATCCTCTATCTTATTTGTTATGAAGCGTTTTAAGCTTTCAAAAATTATAAATATAAATATAATCACACCTATATTTATAAGATGGCTTTGGAGTTGTGTTTTTTCATAGTTCTTTAACTCTTTTTGATAAATCTTTTGTTGATGTTTTAAAACATCCTCTTTGTTTGCTATAAGCTCTTTGGCATCTTCAAAGTAGTATATAGCTTTTTTGAGTTGATAAGTTTGGGAACTATTTTTCTCATCTATCGATTTTAATTGCTCTTTTATATGATATACAGCTTCATTGTATTCATCTCTTATGATTGATAGTTTTTTTGTTTGTATCTTAAAATCTTTTAGTCTGTTGTGAAATAGATACTCTATAA
>JAFGVR010000035.1 GCA_016937915.1 Campylobacterales bacterium
AATAATGGTAAAGAACTTAGTTTTAGTGACGCATCTTATGTTTTATTTGATAGTAGTGTTTTAGGTGAAGATAAAACAGAGGTTATAGAAAAAGATGTTGAGGTAGCAGTAAAAAAAGATTTTGATATAAAAGATTCTCGCGATAAAGTGGCAAATGATGATAAAAGTGTCTCTTATCAAGAAGCTGCACCCGCTCAAGAGATTGCTCAGATAATAACACCACCAACAAAGATAGAACCGATAATAGATCCTACACCAGAAACAGAGTCTGAAACTACACTAGAGCCACTTTTAGATCTTAAACCAGAAGCAGAAGAAACTCCAGCTGTACCAACAATAACTATAGATGATATATCTGTACATGAGAATACTCAAGAAGCACATATAACTATAAGTTTATCTATGCCAACAACAAATACGGTTATGGTAGATTATGCCACAGTTGGCAATACAGCAACAAATGGTGTAGATAATACAGACACAAAAGGTGTATTGATATTTAATCCAGGTGAGATTAGTAAAACGATTACAATCCCAATATTTGATGATGGAGTATATGAAAACTTAGAGATATTAAATGTAGATTTATCAAATCCTATAAATGCAACTATAATAGATTCTCAAGGTATTATAAGTATAGATGATGATAAACCAATATTATCTATAGGTGATGTCATTGTTAAAGAGGGATTAGGGGCTACATTTGCAGTAACAGTAGGTGAAGCTAAGAATCCATATAAAGTAACTTTTAATACTAGCACAAATGGAAGTGCAGATGTAAATGATATCACAACGCCGTTGATTGTTAAATCTGGAGATATTATTATTTCACAAAATGAAGATGGAAGTTATACTGTTCCAGCTGGTGTTAAGGCTCTTAGTGTAACAGTTCCAACTGTTGATGATTTGATAAGTGAAGGTTTAGAAACTTTTGAGTTAAACGGAAAAACTGAATTTATGGATTCAACTACTTTTGGAGTTGGTACTATTAAAGATGACCAAGGTATATACCCAGTTGATGAAGATATAAAAGCTACAATAGATGTAAGTGATGCCGCAACTGTAAAAGAAGCTAATGGAAACTACCTTGTATATGATGTAAAACTATCAAATAAAGTAAGTGAAGCAGTTAGTGCAACAATAGTAGATACACAAACAGGGACTGCTACAAGTGGGAGTGATTATAACTCTACACTACAGTACAGTACAGATGGGACTACATGGAATGATATTACAGGTGATTTAACACTACCAAGCGATGCGAGTGCACTAAAAGTAAGGGTAGCTGTAATAGATGATGCAATCACAGAATCAGCTGAGAGTGTAATAATAAAAGCAACTACAACCTCTAGCCAAATTACAAATGGTAGTGCTGGTGATACAGGTAGTGGAACTATTACAGATAACGACTCATCAAGCAACAATGCACCAACAGCTACAAACGACACAAACTCAGTAAATGAAGATGCAACTTTAACTATAAATGAGCTAAATGGTGTCATCAAAAAAGCAACAGCTGATAGTGATGTTGATAATGATAATTTAACTGTAACAGCTATAAGAACTGGAACAGAGGGTGGAAGTGGTACTGCTGGAATAGTAGGTAATGCACTTAGTGGAAGTTATGGAACACTTACACTTGCATCTGATGGTTCATATACTTATGTAGCTGATGATGCAAACACGGTTGCTAAAGATGCAACAGTTACAGACACTTTTACATACACTATAAGTGATGGTAATGGTGGAACTGATAGTGCAGAACTTGCTATAACCATAACAGGTACAAACGACGCACCTATAATAGACTTAGATGCAAGTGATGATCATGACACTACAAACACTAAAAACTATCAAACAAGTTATACAGAAAATGGTACTGGTGTATCGATAGCAGATGCAGATAGTTCTATAACAGATGTGGACGATACAAACATAGAGAGTGCAACTATAGTTTTAACAAATGCAAAGGCAGGTGATGCTTTAGATACATCTGCTGTTTCAGGTTTAACTGTAAACACAGATACATCTGTAAGTGGAGAAATCACTGTAACACTTAGCGGCACAAAAACACTTGCAGAGTATGAGAGTGCTATAGAGGCTATTAAATTTGAAACTTCAAATACATCCGATACTACAGACAGAGTAGTTACAATTAAAGTAAATGATGGAACTACAGATTCCAATACTGCTACTACGACTATTATACAACCACTTGAATTAATTGCATTTACATGTGCTTCATCAAATAGCTCTGGAACTACTTATGATGTAGCTAATCAACAACTTAGTTTTACAAATTCAACTAATTTTGTAGGAAATGGCAAAAGTAATGGTGATATTGTTAAATATACCAATGTAATTACAGTTGGTGGTCAGGCAATAGATGCTGTAATTACAACTTCTTTAAGTGGGATGAGTATAACTACTTATGATAGTACATCTACCCCAACAGATCAAAATAGTTTTTTTCAGCCTTTGATGCAAGGCCTAGGTAAGGCTACCTTTACTATTGATTTTTATAAAGGTGACACATATACAGGAGTTGGTACAGGTACAAGAGCTACACTTAAAAATGTTACTGTAAATTCTTATGATTTGGATTCAAGTGGTAGTACGGATAGACAATTTCAAGAGTTTAAAGATTTTACATCATATAAGTTAGCTGCGACTAATGATCCAGATAAATCAGGTGGTCCTGATTATATAAATACAATTGTACAAGGGGATAAAGCAGTAAGATTTGAAGCTAAAAACAGTACAAACTATACAGGAAACTATGATTCATTAGGTGCAGAAAACTATAGAGTTCAGGTTTATTATGATGAGATTCAAAGTTTTGAATTAAGTACTGGTGTTGCGAATAAGAGTGCAACAGCTTATTTTTCATTAGATTTTAGTATAGGACCTGCATGGCAAAACAGTACCGTTATAGAAGCTAATCCAGCTATAACATGTACAACCGATTCCGTAACTGCTCAATCAGATGATGCTAATTTTACATATCAAAAAATAGGTGATGGTACAAATGGAAATGTAGTAGATAATGGTAATGGAACGCTGACTTACACACCAAGTAGTGATTTTTCAGGGACCGATGTTTTTGATTATCAGCGTACAGATTCAACAACAGATGAAAAATTAACATTGAAAGCAAGTGTAGTTGTATCATCAAAACATGCATATGTTGATAGTAGTACAGATATAGATGCTGGAGATGGACTTGATACAATAATACTTAGTGATGGTGCAAATATTGATTTTGATTCAATAGCAAATATTGATAATTTTGAAAGCATAAATTTAAGTAAAAATGGAAATCATACTTTATCAAATATTACAGTGCAAGATATTATTGATATAACAGATGCGAATAATGATTTGATAATCTTTGGTGATTCGGGTGATAGTGTAAGTTTAAAAAATGAATCTGGAAAAACTTGGACAAAAGATGCAAATCAAGTAACAGAAAATGGTCATACATTTGATATCTATACAAATGTTCAAGATAATAATATAAGCGTAAAAGTAGAAGACCAAATCAACGATAGTATAATTTAAAAAAGAGGTATTTATGAAAAAAACTGTATCGATTGTAGCATCACTTGTTTTGATGCAAGTTAGTTTATCGGCTTTTAGTCTAAATGAGGCTGTAAATGAGGTTGTAAATACAAACCCTGAGGTGATAGAAAAAGTGAAAGATTATAATAGTGTTAGGGGTGAGGTGGAACAGTCTTACAGTGGTTACTACCCAACACTAGATATAGAGGCTGAAGTTGGTTATGAGAGGATAAAAAACTCATCTACTAATTATGAAACTAAAGGGTACGATATAGATTCTGCAAGGGTTGTGCTAAGAGAGAATATATTTGATGGCTTTGGTACACAAAACTTAGTAGATAAATCAAAATCAAAACTAAAATCTGCAAAATTCGATTACTTATACACTGTAAACCAAAAAGCTTATGAGACTATAGAGGCTTATCTAAATATACTAAAAAGTAGTGCTATGTCAAGCTTGGCACTAGAAAATATCAAAGTACATGAAGATGTGCTTATGGATATAAAAGAGAAGATAGATATGAATGTCGGAAAAGTCTCAGAGTATGATAGGGTAGCTGGTCGTTTGGCTATGGCAAATTCAAAATATATAATTGTTCAAAATGATCTAAAAGAGTCTATATATTTTTTCCACAAACTTTTAGGTAGATTTATAAGGGCTGAAGATCTAAGTATGCTAATCTTTAACGATGAGCTACTGCCTTTGACTTTGGAGGAGGCTATAAATAAACAGTTTGAATCAAATCCACAACTAAAAGTAGCTAACAGTGATGTAGATATAAAAAAATACGATTATGAGATAAGTAAAAAAGAGTTCTATCCAAAAATTGATTTGGAGGTATCTAAGAGTATATCACATGATTTGAGTGGTATAGAGGGGAGAGAGGATGATTTTAAGGCTGTAGTTAAGATGCGTTATAACATTTTAAATGGTGGGTATGATTATTATGAAAATCAAAAAATGATAAGTAGATTGCACGCAGAAAATGAGATTCAAAGGAGGGTAAAAAGAACCCTTTTAAATGATCTTCAACTCTCTTGGGTTGGTTATCAGGTTATAGATCA
>JAFGVR010000036.1 GCA_016937915.1 Campylobacterales bacterium
GACATAGATACACTCAACTTGCTATAATTTACTTGTAATTAAACAATTACACCCAAATTGGGTAATTTATATTTTAAAGGGGTAGGTTATGAGTAATAATATATTTGAAAAATTAACACATAATATGAGTGAGGCTATAGAGTCTTCAGTTTCACTAGCATTACACAATAAAAACAGCGAGGTTGGGGTTATTCACTTTTTGTGGGCTTTACTTACAAACTCTAACTCTATTTTAAATCAGATGTTTAATAAAATGAACATAGATAAAACTGCAATAGAGCTTGATGTGAGAAGTATGAGTGAGAAGTTGCCAAAATCTTCATCAGTTTCAAAAGAAAATATAAAACTTTCACGAAACTTTGTAACATCACTTGAAAATGGTTTTGGTCTGATGACTAAAAATGGAGATAAATTTTTAGCGGTAGATACATATATATTAGCAAATATAAAAGAGGAGCCATTTGCATCTGTACTTAAAAAATATATAGATGTAAACGCTTTAGTTAAAAATATAGAAACTACAAGAGCAGGCTCAAAGATAGACTCGCAAAGCTCAGATGAGACACTTGATTCACTTGCTAAATTTGGGATAGATCTAACTAAAGAGGCAGCTGAGGGGAATCTCTCACCTGTGATAGGTAGAGATGAAGAGATAACAAGGATGATGCAAATCCTTATCCGTAAGACTAAAAACAACCCTATGTTACTTGGTGAACCAGGTGTTGGTAAAACTGCACTTGTTGAGGGTTTAGCTCAGAGGATCTATAATAGTGAGGTTCCAACTTCACTTAAAAACAAAAAAGTGATAGCTCTTGATATGAGTTCTTTAATTGCTGGAGCGAAGTACAGAGGGGAGTTTGAAGATAGATTAAAAGCTGTAATCGATGAAGTCAAAAAAAGTGGTAATGTTATCCTTTTCATAGATGAGATACATACAATTGTAGGTGCTGGAGCATCTGAGGGTAGTATGGATGCGGCAAATATCTTAAAACCAGCTCTTGCAAGGGGTGAACTTCATACTATTGGTGCTACAACGCTAAAAGAGTATAGAAAATATTTTGAAAAAGATGCAGCTTTGCAGAGAAGATTTTTACCGATAAATCTTGATGAGCCAACAGTTAATCAATCTTTGCAAATCCTTAGAGGGATAAAAGAGAGACTAGAAGCGCATCACAATGTAACTATAGTTGATAGTGCCCTAGTAGCTGCTGCAAAGCTTAGTGATAGATATATAGCTGATAGATTTTTACCTGATAAAGCGATAGACCTTATAGATGAGGCTGCGGCTGAGCTTAAGATGCAGATAGAGTCTGAACCACACGCTCTAAGTTCTGCAAAGAGAAGATATTCTGAACTTCAAGTTGAGCAAGAAGCTCTAAAGATGGAAGATACTCCTCAAAATAGAAAAAGAGTTGATGAGATAGTAAAAGAGCTTGCAGATGTACAAGAGGAGTTGCAAAACTTAGAGGTTCGTTTCAATGGGGAAAAAGAGGTGTTTGAGAGAATCTCTAGCATAAAAACTGAACTTGAATCAAAAAGAAAAGAGGCGTATTTAGCAAAAAGCAAATCTGAGTTTAACCGTGCAGCTGAGATAGAGTACGGTGAGATACCAGCACTATTAAATGAAGAAAAAGCTATAAATGAAAAATGGAAAGCTATGCAAGAGGAGGGGACACTTCTAAAAAATAGTGTAGATGAAAATGCGATAGCTAGTATAGTTTCAAGATGGACAAATATCCCAGTAAATAAGATGCTAGAGAGTGAAAAAGCAAAGATACTTAATGTAGAAGCTGAACTAAACAAAGAGGTAGTTGGACAAGAGAGGGCTACTCATGCAGTTAGTCGTGCTATAAAAAGAAACAAAGCTGGTCTTTCAAACTCAAACTCACCAATAGGTAGCTTTTTATTTTTAGGCCCAACTGGAGTTGGTAAAACTCAAACTGCTAAAACTTTGGCTAAGTTTTTGTTTGATAGTGAAGATGCGATGATAACAATCGATATGAGTGAGTATATGGAAAAACACGCAGTATCTCGTCTTGTTGGTGCAGCTCCAGGGTATGTTGGGTATGAAGAGGGTGGACAGTTAACAGAAGCGGTTAGACGCAAACCTTACTCAGTTATACTATTTGATGAGGTTGAAAAAGCTCACCCTGATGTTTTTAACATTTTACTTCAAGTTTTAGATGATGGAAGACTTACAGATAACAAGGGTGTGACAGTTGATTTTACTAACACTATCATTATTCTTACATCAAATATCGCAAGTGATAAGATTATAAATAACCCTGGCTCTGATGAGCTTCATGATATGGTTATGGGTGAACTAAAACAAGCATTTAAACCTGAGTTTTTAAACCGTTTGGATGACATAGTGATATTTAATGCTCTTGGAAGTGAGCAGATAAAAGGGATAGTTGATATATTCTTTAGCTCAATTTGTAAAAAAGTTGAGGAGCGTGATATAACTTTAGAGTTAAGCCAGAGTGCAAAAGAGTACATTGCTAAAGCTGGATTTGACCCAGTTTATGGAGCTAGACCGCTAAAACGTGCATTATATGAGATAGTTGAAGACTCTTTGGCTGAGCTTATCTTAGAGGGGCAAGTTGTTGAGGGTAGTAAAGTTTTATATGATGAGGTAGATGGTGAGATTAAGACGATAGTGTCTTAATCTCAAAAACATATCTTAAAATTTAGCTTTTAGGTTGATGTAGCCTACTTGTTGGATTGCATCTTTTTTTGCAGGTTCACCAAAGTGCCAACCACTTCCTGTGTAGTTCTCTTTTGTATACATATACCCAATTTTTGCAGATAGGTTTTTGTAGTAGTTCCATATAGCGTAAGTCTCACTTACCCATCCTCGAGTTGCAAGTTTGTTAAACATATTTTCAGCACCTTGAGTAGCACTGAACCAGTATTTACTTCCGTAGTTGTACTCACTCCCTATGCTAAACTCATTGTTTATATCGTATTTTGCACCCAGATATACAGAATAGCCATTGCTTGATAGCATCTCACCTTTTGCATAATCGGCTGTTGAAAAACCAGCTTCTCCTGAAGCAGTTAAGCCTTCAGATAATGTTTGATTTGGATTATCTGCAAAGCTATTTGAATCTACATTAGCTCCTGCAACTATTTGATAATCATCATCAGCACCATTTCCATTTGGATTTGACATCGCAGTGTGTAAAAACAGAGTTGTTTTTGTATTTGCAAATTTTTCTATATCTATACCTAGACCTAAAGTAAACATATCACCTAAAACATTTGCATTGTTAGCATCTACATCTGGACCTAAGTATGGATGAGCTTTTAGATCAAGTAAAGAGTTGATCCCTACAGATAGTAAAGCATTTCCAAAAAAGTTAAATTTGGTATCATAATACGCTCCAACTATAGTAGCGTTGTCTATATTTTCACGGTTACACTGATATGGATAGTATGTATCTCTCATAGTGTATGCTTTAGCTAAAACTACACGAAGAAAGTTGTCATCTAAAAGCTTTTGAGTACCTATGATACCGTATGTGTTCATATCAAATACCAAAGCTGGAAAAAGTGATTTTCTTTTTGCATCTTGAGCAAACTGCATCGGAGTTCCACCTGTTGTTGGCAAAAGTCCAAAAGAAAAAGTGGTAGCATAATCGCTATCTTTGTTTAAAGTGTAGTCCACATAAGCTCTATCAAAATCAAATGCAGAGATAGAACTACCTGACTTTATATCACGAGAGAGGATGCAAAGTCTCTCATTTGTTTGGCTAGATGTAGAAAAAACAGCTCTTCCGTTAAACTTTAAATTTTCATCAAACTCTGCATTCATATTTAGTCTAAATCTTACATATCCAGATGGTTCAAAACTTTTTGAAAACTGATCTCTTCTTTGCTCTGTTGCAAGTGTTCCATCCATAGTAGTATCTTCACCATCTATTTCACCACTTTTATAACTCATAGAATCAGCTCTTAGTTCAAGCTCAGGGGAGAAGTTGATTTTATCTAAAATAGATTTTTTTTCGTTTTGCTCAACTATAGGATAGATGTCGCTTATATCTTGAGAGTTTGAAGCTACTTGTTTTTTAAGCTCTTCAAAATCACTTTGTGGAATGATATTGCTTTGAATGTTTATATCTTTTTTTAGTGCAATCTCTTTTAAGATTTTCAACTCTTTTTCTAGAAACTCTATCCTTTTTAGAAGGGCTTCATCGGTGGCAAATAAAAATATAGGAATTGTTAAAAGTGTAAGTTTTTTCATTATAATCCAGGCACAATTGGTTTATCTGAGTCTATGGCATAAGCTATTAGATATTTTTTTAATTCATCTCTAGTCTCTTCTGGTAATTCATCAAGCTTATATCTCTTTAGATGTCTTTGTGATGAAAATATCCTCTCCCATTGAACAATAGCTTTAGTTCCAGCATAAAGATTTAACTTTTTAGATAATAAGCTTATGTTTTGGGCATTTAAAGATGTAAAGAGAGAGCTTGTTATTAATATTAAAAATAGATATTTCAATGTTGTTCCCCTTTACATAATGTTTAAAATTTGTTGATTGTATGAAAAAAAAGTTTTGATAAAGTTTAAATTATTAAAAAAAATTATTTCAATATTCTTTTTTATATCAAAATGTAACAGAATGTGGGATTACTGCTTTGTTTGTACAATAAACTAGTTTTAAGTAACTTTTCAGTAGTATTTCAAACTTAAAATCAAATAAGGATATATGAGATGAAAAGAACTTACCAACCTCATAATACACCTAGAAAAAGAACACACGGTTTTAGAGCTCGTATGGCTACTGCAAATGGTCGTAATGTTATAAAGCGTCGTCGTGCTAAAGGTCGTAAAAGATTGTCAGTTTAGGCGGGTATGATATACTGAAACAGCATAAGCAGTTTCAGTATATATACAGAAAAGGTAAAAGTTTCCATGTGGGTGGTTTAGTATTATTTTATTATCCACAAGAAACAATAAAAGAAGTTGGTTTTACTGCTACTAAAAAGATTGGCAATGCAGTTAAACGAAATAGATCAAAACGAAGGTTAAGAGCTTTGTTTTTAAAATACTCCCCAAAATTGCAAGATGGCAGTTATATATTTGTAGCCAAACAAGCAACACCTGATTATCCATCTTCAAAATTAGATTACGAATTCCAAAAAGTGCTATCTCGTGCGAAAACTATTGCTTAAACTATTATGGCTTTATCAGAAGTTTTTTACTTTGATAGGTTTTGGAAGTTGTAGATATTACCCATCTTGTAGTGAATATGCAAGGATTCACTTTGAAAACAATTCACTTTCAAGTGCTTTTTACCACACTTTTACTAGAATTCTTCGTTGCAATCAACTATTTATAGGTGGAATTGAATATCCACTACTTGATAAGTTAGTTTTAAAGCCATCAAATTTAAGAGTTGATTCTATAAGATATTGGTTGGTTCCAAATAAAAAAAACCGTTTTTATATCATAAAAAATTTTTCATATAAGGGTTAGCCGTGATAGATAAATTGTCACCAAATCAAAGACTGTTGCTAGCAGTAGTATTGTCTGTAGTTTTTTTTGTAGTTTATACAGCAATTTTTTCACCAGAACAAAAGGTTGAAAAAGATGTTAAAAAGTCTGAACAGGTTGAGTTAAAAACAGAAACTACACCTAGTGTAGAAAATGTAGTTGGACATACGATCTCGGATGCAGAGAAAGTTCAGTCTAGTGCTTCAAGTACTATAGTTACTGTTAATAGCAAAGATTTTATCTTAAAAATCGATACACTTGGTCGTATAAGTTCAATGGAACTTCTTGAAGATAAGTATAAAAATAAAGATGGTGGACATGCACAACTTATCTCACCAAATGGTACTAAACCTATGTATCTTAGATTTTTAGATGAGGAGTTAAACAAAGAAGCTACTCAAGTACCTTACATTTCTAGTGTAAAAGAGGTAGATGTAGTTGATTCGGCTAAAAAAATTGTTTTAACTCAAAACTTATCAAATATGGTTGTTACAAAAGAGTTGACAATATATCCTGATGGTCATTATGATGCGAAAGTAAATATCTCTCAAAATCAAAGATATTTTATCTACCTAGGTCAAAGACCAAAAGTAAATAACTCTGAACAGATGATGGTAGTAACTGGTGCTATGGTTTATACAGATGATGATATCGTGACTATAGTTGAAGATGGTGAAGCTGAGGGTAGAAAAACATTTAGTGGTGTTAAACTTATATCTGCATTTGATCAATACTCTGCATCTATAATGTATGGTTTTTCAAAAGATACAAATATTATGGTTGAGAGAGATCGTGATAACAATCCTATAGTTTATTTTGAAGCAATGCCAAAAATGCAGTTTAGTGGTTATGTTGGTCAAAAAGATTATAAAACTCTAAAAAATATTGATCCTATGCTTACAAATGCTATAGAGTATGGTTGGTTTACATTTGCAGCTAAACCAATATTTGCTTTACTTTCATGGTTACATGGAATATTTGGTAACTGGGGATGGGCTATTATAGGTCTTACTATACTTATCAGACTTGTTCTGTATCCTTTGACATACAAAGGTATGATGAGTATGCAAAAAATAAAAGAGATATCACCAAAGATAAAAGAGCTACAAGCAAAGTATAAAGGTGATCCACAGCGTATGAATGCAGCTGTTATGGATATGTATAAAAAACATAATGCAAACCCACTTGGTGGTTGTTTGCCGATGCTTTTACAAATCCCTGTATTTTTCGCAA
>JAFGVR010000037.1 GCA_016937915.1 Campylobacterales bacterium
ATATATCTTTTTGTGTTTTATTTATCCCTGTCTCAAGTGCCTTTATACTGTTTCTTTTTATCTTATCTTCCAATGCTTTGATAGATTCCTCTTTAGATTCTATCTCATTAAACATCCCCTCACCAAACTGATTCCAGCTCAAAAAGATAAAAGAGCAAACTATCACTACATATATAAAGTATAGCTTTTGGGTAGGGATATCTTCTAGTTGGCTTTCTAGCTCCTCTATTTTATCGTTCATATTTTTACTTCCACTAAACTTTCATAGTAACTATCATACTTTTGAATATTTTTAGTTTGAACACTAGAATATCCTAGATATATAAGCTCTTTTATAAACTCTGCGATACTATCTCTATCGTTATCTTTTGCTATAATCAAAATATTTACAAGATTAGCATCTCTAAATTCTATCTTATTTGATGACAATCTGTATTTTTTCATGATTTGATTGATATCTCTTAACATCTTTTCTCTGACTTTAGCTTCTTTATCAAAATCTTCTAAAACATTTACCATATCTTTGTATGAGTTTATCATCAACTCTTTTTTAGACTTCATATCCTTTAATTGCTCAGCCTCTAGCCTCTTTGATTTTAACTCATTTTGAAGTTTTTTAGTTATCTTTGATAAATCTGCTTCACTCTGTTTTAACTCTCTCTCTTTAGCATCTAAAAGTTGCAACTCATAGATCGCATACATAGGGTAGATAGATGCTAAAAACAAAGAGCAAACCATAACGATACTAAAGTGTCCAACTTTTGTTTTTAAAAAAGTTGGCTTTCTCTCATACCTTGTAAGATTTACTGCCTCTATCTTCTCATGATACACACAAAAAGCGTATAAAGCATTTATAGCGTAATGTTTCATACCAACTTTGGTATCTATAAAGATATCTAAAACCTCTTTTGCTGCTTCACTATACCCATAACTGTTAAAAAGATCTAAAAAACCAGGTATATTTGAACCCTCAAAATCTAAAAAAATCCTATCTATACTATCTAAACCAAATATACCCCTCTTATGCCCAATAGTATGGGCTATCCTCTCAGCGATGCCTGATAACTGCTCCTGAGTATCACTCATAAGCAAAAACTCTTCATCGCTATAAAGTTCATCCTTTACACCTTTGTTTACAAGTGTATCTCTCATCAAAGCTGCATCTACACCAACTTTTTGAGCTAGTTCACCTATAGTTGAGATAGTTCTAGTAGATACATATACCCCATTTTTAAATATAACAGCGTATGAGTTGGTATAACCTATATGGATAAAAAGATCATTTTTACACTCTAACATAGAGTTTGCATAAAGGGCACTATAACTAAGTGATGGTGGAAATATAAGATCTAAATGACCATAGTGTTTGATAGTAGATGCAAACATCTCATCTAGCACCGAAACCTCAACGCCATAAGACTCTACATAAAAATCATCAGAGTTTTCAAGTGGTATAGGAAAAGATGATATAGCAAACTCAGTATCTGGATCAAGCCCACCATCTTCATACATATTTAGTTCAGCTTGAATCTCTATCTTTTCGTGAGGGGTTGATTTTGGAGTTTTAAACCCATGTGTACGGATATTTGAAAAAGGGATAGTTGATGCATTGAGATAGTTTTTAAACCCTTTTGATGGAACTTCACTAAAGCGAGAGCCATCAAACAAAAACTCTCTTCCATTATCAGCAATAAATATTATCTTATCATCAAGCATACTATTTTTCTTTATCTTTTTATTTTAACATTATCATAAAGCACTTAATGTTCCAAGTAACAGTATCCGCTCTTTGGTTCTATGATGATAGTTTTAGAATCCGTAGAGTGAGTTAAAATCAAACTTTTTTTAGTATCAAAATTTGGTGAACCTTTTGCATCAAAACAAACTATTTCAGCTGATAAAACACCACCAAAATCAGACTTTATATTATAGTTATCATCTTTTAGAACATTTTTTAACAAAGTTATGCATCCTACACTACTACTTATCTCTCCCCCATCAAATGTTTGTTTATCAAACCCTATAGCTTCAAACTGAGTCTCTTTGATTTTGGAGATGATAAAATTTGCATCATCTATTATGTAGTTTGGCTTAAAAAAAGAGCCACCAACACTAGCTAGTACTCCAAGAAGCACTATGACAAATATAAGTTCAAGTAGAGTAAAACCTTTTTTCATGGTCGTTGCAATGTCCTTCTTACTATCCTAGTTTTTAGCTTCCCATCAACTGTAGCATTTACCTCAACATCCATCAAAACATATCCGTGTGATTCTTCTGTTTGGATAAGCTCAGTTAAAGAGGCACAATAAGTAGCATCATCACTTCCATCTAAAAGATAATATTTTTTTACCTCAACATTTGCATTATATGTAACTGAACCTTTAGAGTTTGATTTGGTATCATTAAAGTCAGATAAACACCCGCTTTCATTTCTATCTCGAATACTTATTTTTAATAAAGTTTTTTCTATCACACTATTTAGATAAAGCTCCGCTTGTTCTCTAATATAACTATCACCTACATGTTTAGCAGATATAGATGCATACTTCAAGACCACTATAAGCATACCACTAACGAGTAGTATCATCATCATAGCTTGCCAAAGTCCAAAACCTTTTCTCAAAATACACCCTTTTGTTTTGAGATGTGAACAGGATTTGAACCTCTGATGCTTTTATTCATATCTATACTCAAACGGATGATATCGTTTTCATACATAGCACGAAAGCCAACAACATCCTCAGCAAGTACCACGACATCTCCAACGCCACCATCTCCACAGTATGTTTGGGAGTTATATGGATAAAAGTTATAAAATAAAAACAGAGTATTATTAAAATCTCTAAAATCGGACTCACTCAAACCACAATTTGCTATATTTGGGATATGTTCACCACGAGTAACTGCGTAAGCTCCATCACTTAAGTAGTATTTTTCATATATCTCATTTGGCACATCACTAAAAACTATCTCATTCGCAGTAGTTACACCATTGATGCCATAACTAAGGTTACTATCTCTCCCATGCCATCCATAAGCACCACCACAAGCTTTTGTATCTTCACTCCCAGCATCAAAAACACCAGCAAATATAAGATTTCTATCTGTTACATTTAAGTCAGTTGTTACACCTAGTGCTTTTAGATTTGGTTTAAAACTAGCATCCATATCCACAAAACCGCTATATTTTCCATCTAGCAGCTGTTCATCATCAAGACTTAACCACTCTAAAACACTAAGATTTTCATCACCTAACACCTCATATATAGGGGTACAACTAGATGCATCTAAGCCATCATAACCTATAACACTATTTGGGATGCGGTTATATAAAAGTGTACTTATCTGATCTAGCACTATCTGTGATTGCATCGACATCTCACTTATAGCTTTTGCTTTTGCTGAGCGAATATACAAAGCCTCTAAAGCTTTAAATACACCAGCAGATAAAACCCCTGCTATGACGATAGTAAAAACCATCTCCAAAAGGGTAAAACCACTTCTATGCATCTACCAAGCCCTTTTATTTATCATGATATGACCAAGGTTAGCACTCTCATAAAAAAAAGTTGATTTAAAATCACCAGTTTTTGCACCACCCTCAACACTAACATTTATCTCTTTTATATTTGGATCACTTGCATCTACACCAACTGCTACACTAAGGTTATAATCTTTTCCAGATGCAGAGGTTTCGTTGAAGTCACTATATCCATTATAATCATCTATATCGTTAAGATAACTCCCCTCTTGACCCATAACTAAAGATGTGTTTAGATCACTATCTTTACAATTTCTAGAACCTATAAATCCACCAACTCTATAACCTGTTGAGCTATTACAATCATTTTGTGAAGTGTGTAAAATCTCCCCTCTACTTTGTATAGTATTTTCATCCCATGGAAGTTTTACGATGCTACCCATCAAAGAGATAGCATTATAAACGCCATCCTCTTTTACAGAGAGTTGTAACGATTTGTTAGATGCAAAAATGATTTTAGGGATGACACTAAAAACTACAGCTATGATAACCATAGAAAATATAAGTTCTATGAGAGTTAGAGCGTTACGCATTTTTATAGATTCTTTTATCTACAACTATAAAAAGAGCAAAATCTGCTTTTCATGCTTTTATTTCCATATATCATCTTCACTTTCATCTTGCCACTCTTTTATAGTATTGACACTAGATTCTATCATATATTTAGTATCTTCGTAACTTTCATTATTTGATTTTTCATACATCACAACAAATGTAGCTTTTTGACTATGTTGTAAATCATGATATTTTTTAGGGATATGAACGACCCCATCTTCTATAATTGCTTCAAACTCTACTGCATACATAAAATTTTCCTTTCAAAATTGATTATATTTAGTTTACCTAAAAACCTTCACGCCAGTTCTTTCATACTCTCCTCTATCGGTTATATTATAATCACTTCCGCTAAACTCACCACTTCTTATACCACTAAAACCTGAACTATTTTTTCGTGTATATTTAAAACATGGATGAGCTAAGCATCCAGAACCAACACTATCGTTATAATCATCTCCATATCCACCTGGTACATACCATAACCATTTTTTAGTTTTTATATGCATGTTGTAAACACCACTAGTTGTATTTGATATATCAAAATCGACTTTACCGTTTGTAGATATACTAAAATGACCTATATTTATAGTTGGATTATTTAACAAAGAGCTACTAGTGCCATTTATATCTAAGATTACACTACTGTTATCTTCCTCTTTATTTCTATACCAGTTTATAGTATTTTGTTTAAAACCACTTACAAAACTTGAACCAACACTATCATAAACTTCAACCTCTGCAAAATGCTCTACCATATCTTTAGTTGTCTCTATATCTGAAGCACGAACTCTTCCATAGTAAAATAAACTATCATCACTCAAAGTTTTTCCGATGTTTATACTACCAAATCCATTTGTTGTGTTTATCTCCAAAGCATCTATTTTTATAGGATTTTTTGGAGTTTCATAATCTCTATAGATATTTAAAGCGTATGATATAATTGAACTGTTACCCTCTATAAAATTTGCATCATTTATTGTATCAGTTAAATTAATATCACCTAGATTTTTATCATGACCACTGTACTTAGTATTATTATATACTTGCTGATAACTCAAGTTTGCATCTAAGCTTGTTACATCAAACTCTATATCAAAACCTACACTACCTCCATAGCACTGTAAATCAAAATTTTCTGTAACAGCTGCATCTTTATTTTGAGCTTGGATATTAAACTCCAAAGATATATTCATATCATCTACATCACCCATATAACGCCAACTTTTATCTGGATTTCTCTCAAAACTATAATTTACTATCCCAAACTGATATGGAACTACCGTTATAGTCAAACCATCACTACATATATATGCACCTATGGGGTGTGTAGCGTTTCCATCGCAGTTTTGTGGAGTATCATCTACATCTTCACTACTCCAAGTAGTATCTGTTATATTTACATCTACCTCACCGACATCACCGAAATTGGCACTATTTAAACTTTCACCGTTTACAAAACTAACACTAGATATGTTGAAATCAAGATCAGGAGTTGAACAGACTTTTGATGCATCATGGATACTGTGTGATAAAGATAATGTTTTATTATAATCTGTTGTAAAATTATTTGATCCATCATTGGCTTTTAGATTAAATCCAAACTCTTCTGAAGCTTTTAGAGATGATGATGATGCTATAACAAACTCTTTTGGGCGAATAGCAAATGCATCTGTAGAGTTTGTTTCATTGTTTTCATCTGCTTGAGTTGAACATACTTTATTAACATCTGCAAACCACTTTATTTTTACTTTAACTTTTTTAACTGCTTTATCTATATTTATATTTGTTAAATTGCTAATATGTGTATTTGTTGTAGTATTTGCAAATTCAGATATTTCACTCCAATCTTGCAAAGTAACACCATTTTCATCAATAACTTTAGCACAAACAGTACCATTAAAGTCTTGATATGCATCTCCTACTTCATTTAAAGATGCTATGGTTATATTAAAGTCTTGTGATGCTATCTTTGTAGATATATTTCTATCAGATATATATCTAAAAGTATCCCATGCATCAAACTTATAGTTTTTTTCACTTGGTGGATTACTGCCGCCATTATATGCACAACTATTTGGGCATTTATTAAGTGGCATGTTGTCATTTACATTATTATATGTATAACTTCCACTATGCCCATCCCAGTAATTACCTATAAAGTTATTACAATTTGACATCCATGGCATCATATTACATATAAAATCATTTGCAGTTAAAGACCAAGCCAAAGTAGTATCAGGTTCACCATAAAAACAGTTGTTATTTACTTTGGCATTTTTTTTACTATTATTTAATTTAAAACTATAATCATACGCATAATCTCCCTCTGTATATAAACAACTATCTTGCAAACTTACATTATTAGTATTTGTATTTACAAAAACAGCGTGATTGTCTTGACTTACAAACTTGCTTGAACTTATTTTAGGTATACCTTTGTCTATGCTTAAAGCCATACCCGTAGCATTTATTTCACTATTTGTCACTACAACATCACCAGTAACATTTTCTCGTGTTCTTATACCATAGTAGTTTCTATTTGGACTTATGATGTTTGCTTTTACATTATTAAACTCTACTCTACTTGCAGTATCTATATAAAAGCCGTGAGATGAAGAGGTAGCATTTATATCTTTAAATAAGTGACTACCTTGAGCATTAGGATGCAAATATACTATATGACCTGTTCCAGATACACCAGAGATATTTGCAGTATCTACAGTTACATTTTGACCTTTTCCAATGTATAAGCCATACTCTTTATTTGCACTAATATTTATATTTGTAAAACTTGGATGCCCTTGAACATTTTGATCTGAGTAGATTGCATAACTACTGCTTCCATTTATAGTTATATTTTCATAAATTGTATCTGTAGCTTTTTTCACCATAATCCCCCTACCCTTATTCATATTTAAAGTTATATCTTTAAATATCAAATCAGCATTCGGATCTACATTATCACCTGTATATATAACATCTCTATAATCACTATCGTTATTTGTTGAGTTAACATCAATGTTATCAAAAGTCATATCATTTCCGTTGTTTACATATATGGCAGTTTGGGTGTTAGATGCAAATATTAAATTTTTAAACTGATGATTTTGGTCAGTTACATTTTGCCCTATATATATCCCTTTATAGTTTGCATTAGTCCCTGTTAAACTCATATTTATATCTTCAAAAGTTTGCAAATCACCTTTATTTATATATATACCATTGGCTTTTGTTGTTATATCAAGGTTTTTATAGATTCCATCTCCACTAAAATGACCATCATAAGCATATATAGCACTTGCATATCCTGCATCTATAACTACATTGTTTATCTCTACATCTACCCCTTTTTTTAAATATATAGCATTGTAGTTAGAATTAGTTCCCGTTTGGCGAAAAGAGATATTTTCTATCTTTACATTATCACTTCCATTATCAGTACCACTTGTTGAACCAACTGTTAAAATATACTGATTATGGTTCCAATCAACATCTGTAGGGGTTAAAACACCACCACCACTTGTAAAAGTTATATTATCTTTTTTAATTAGTGACACACTCTCGTTATAACTTCCCTTACAAATCTCTATAGTTTCTCCACCACTTGATGCATTTACTGCATCTTGTATAGTTGTAAAACAAGCATTAGGACACTCAAAAGCATCATCATCAACTATAAAACTATAAGGTATATATAAACTAGCACTATCTGTTGTAGTTCCATTATTTGTTTGTTTAATACTTAAAGTAGCTGTATTAGTTATGTTATTATCACAACTATTTACTTTTAAAATAATATTAACCTTTGCAGTAGAATCTGTAGGAAATGATAAAATATTTGAACCATTTATAAGTCTCCAAATAAATGTTGAAGTTGTCTCACCATAAGGGTTTGATGGGAGTGTTGGGTCAAGTAAAGTTCCACCATCATCAGATACATACTCCAATCCAGCAGGAATAATATTTGTGATATTTACATCTGTTACAGTGATAGAATCTTCAGCCGCATTAGTTATGGTCAATGTCAAAGTAACCTCATCTCCATTATAAGCCTCACTTTGATTAAACTCAGCAGATATAGAAACATTTGCACTAAGAGTTGAATCTGGTGGTAAGCCTTCAAGATTACTAGAACCCTCTGTTACAGTTATTAAATCATCAGTACCAGGATAATACTGATAAAAATCACCACTTCCATCAGTTAGTCTTGATATATCTTTAGCATTAGAATCTGTTGGATGTAATAAAATACTACACTCTGAATAGTCATCTACATCATAAACAGTCTCTTCCTTAGTTTTATAATATTTAAAATAATCTATCAAAACACTATCACCATCTTCTAATGTATCTGTAGTGTTTGCTATAAACATCTCCCCATTTGTTGGATCAATCCCACCTATGTCATAAACTATAAATGTTCCTTTTGGATATGTAGATATGTTATCTATCCCACTTGAACCATCTGGATAACTAACTACCCCTACCCCAGTTCCTATAACAATCTCTTGATTGGTATTCCTATCATGAAAATACAATTTCCAGTTTGTAATATCTGTTGTTTTATTAAAATATATCTCAACTATCTCAAGGCTACCACCACCTCCACCACCATTATAAAGTTCATTTATAGCCACATCTCTTACATGTGAAGTTGCACAATTTAAAACTGGTTTAGCAAAAAGAGAGACTTCAACCACAAATAATAAAATAAAAACTAATTTTAAAAACTTCTTTGATTGATTTGATCTCATTTGCTTTTTATCTTTTCATGTTCTATTTTTGACACATTTCTCTCATTTGTATCAAACTCTATCCCTATGAGGTATATATCTTTTTTCTCACTCATATATTTTTCGTAGTATTTTTTCTCTTTGATTTGTTTCATGGCATCTGTACCATCTGTCTTAAACTCTATTATGTAGATAGTATCTTCAAGTTTTAGGGTTAAGTCTATTCTCCCTTTGTTTGTTACATCTTCACCAACTAGCTCAAATCCCAAACCTTTCATATAAGCATAAAATACACTTACATAATAACCCTCTTTTTTATCCATATCGTTTTTTGTAAAGTTGTTATAGGGGATAGATGCATATAGAGTTTTTAAGTTTTTTTCAAACTCATCAAACTTTTGATAATAAAGTGCTTTTTTGATGTTATTTACTGGTGTTACACTTCTTGTATTTTTGGTCATAAACTCTGCTATGCTTCCTATAAGAGATTGTCTAACCTCTTGGTTTGGTATGTCTAAGTGGTACTCTATACTATCAAAAACATTCTCAACTCTGCTTATAGTCAAATACCCAGTTTGCCACATAAGCGTTTCAAGCTCTATGTAGTCCACATCAAAGCTGTTTAGCATCATCTCATCTTTTACTATGTACTCTAAGTTTGGCAAGAAGTAGTTATTTTTTTCTATCAGTTTTAATAAAAATGTAGGGGTAGCCGTAGAGAACCAGTAGTTGCGGTATGCAAACTCATTTTCTATGAAAAGTAATATATCAAATGGATTATATACCCCCTCACCTAAAAATTTATATCCATTGTACCATCTCTTTATCTTTTCAAAGTCTTGACCCTCTAGATGCTTTGCAAATACGCTCTCTACATCGTTTTGGGTATATCCGCAGATAGTTGCATATTTTTTTGTAAGGGTTATGTCATTTATGTTATTTAGTCCACTAAAAAGTGATACTTTTGAGAATTTACTAACGCCTGTAATGAAGACAAATTTTATATATTCATCACTACCTTTTATAACTGAGTAGAAGTTTTTTAGCTCATCTCTTCTTTTTCTTGCTTCTTCTTTATTCTCTATGTTATCAAGGATTGGTTTATCATATTCATCCACTAAGATAACCACTTTTTTGTTGTATTTTAAGTAAGCTGATTTAATTAAATCTCTAAAACATCCAGAGATTGAGAGAGAATCATCACAAGTTATATTTAAATCTTTTTGATTACTTCTCATAACTTCAAAAAGAGTTTGTTTAAATCCATCTTCTGTTTTAAAATCACCATCATTAAAGCTGATGCGAATCACTGGATGCTTAGTAAACTCATAACCATTTTCATAGATGCTAAGTCCTTTAAAAATCTCTCTATCGCCATCAAATATAGTTCTAAGGGTATCAAGAAACAAACTCTTACCAAATCTTCTAGGGCGAGAGAGAAAATAGTACTGTCCACTTTCTATAAGATTCTGAGCTATATCTGTTTTATCTACATAGAGATAATCCTCTTCTAAAATTGTTTTTAGAGTTGATATGCCAATAGGTAGTTTTTTCACTTTTGAACTCCATGCAAATACTTATATAATCATAATATCATAAAAAAAATTAAAGCCTTTATAAAGATAAAACGGCCTATAATTTTATATTATATAGGAGGTGTGTCATGTTTGTATCATCATATTCAACATTTATACATAATATAAATATAAACAAAACTAGACCAACTACAGAAACTAAGTTTGATGAAAAACAAAAAAGTAATTTTAAAGTAAATCTAGAGGAACATAACTCTAAAGTTTTAACATCAAAACCAGATGCAAGTACTCCTATAAACTACATCTCAAACTATAAAGCTTTTGCAAACCAACAAAAACTTCAAAATGATGAGAAACTATTTTCATCTAAAAAAGATAGTGAAAAATTTTCATCTATAAACTCACTTAAAAATGCAAAAGAATCTTATGAAGTGAACTCTAGAATGTTTCCACGAGTTAGGATTCCACATATCACTTTATCAAATGTGATGCAAGATACTATAGATTTACCAAAAGCACTTCAAAATACTATGGTTAATACATATATAGACAATGAAAGATATTTTCAAATAACTGCCTAAGTTAAACTAAAATCTATCTCTCCCAAATCAATTTTTTCCCAAATCCAAGCCTATTATCCGTCATCTTAAAGTAATGAACATCTATCTGCCAAAGTTTTGGATTCATAGCCAAAGCGTAGGGAAATTTTTTAAAATATAGTTTTTTTAAAGTTGCATCTTTTAACTCAAAAAACTCCCCTCTAAACTGCACACCTTGAATTTTTCCAACAATTTTAGTCTCTAAAACTATATTTCCAGCTATTTTTGGGTTTTGAACTATGTGTGAGATGTGTAGAGTTTTATCATCACTAGCAACTATAAAAGAGTTTGAGTTTTTATCATAAACATAAAAAAGGCTACAAACACTAATCTCATCATCAAAAAATGTAGCAAGGCTTAAAACATGATGCTCCCCTAAAAAAGCATCTATTTTTTCTAATGTTTTATCCATTTATTTTTCTATACAGATAGCTCTCTAGTTTTGCAGCCTCATCTATCCCTCTTTTATCAAGCATCATCTTAGCTAGTTCATCAGCTTTTAACATATTGAACATCTCATAAACATTGGATAAATTGTAATAACTTCTTATAAAATCCAAAAGGATTCCAAAATTATCTTTATCAGTTTTTAAAGTTTTTTTATAATCTTTAAACTCATCCCAATCTATCTTTTTTGCATTTTCCGCCATGATCATTTCAGCTAAATCAGATTCCCATTCTCTGTTCAAGTGCGTATTCCAATCGTTTTATAATTTGTGTCATTTTATCAAAAGAGACCCCAAAATTCAATCTCATAAACCCACTCCCCTCTCTACCAAAACTAAGTCCAGCGTTTAATCCTAATTTTGCATCTTTTATGAAAAATTCTCTAAGTTCTCTATCACCTAACCCCATAGCAGAGCAATCAAGCCAAGCTAAGTATGTAGCTTCGATTTGTGTAAGTTTTATAAACTTCTCATACTTTTTACACAAAGCATCTAAAAGTTTGTAGTTGTTTTGCAGATGGATTTTTAACTCCTCTAGCCATCTATCCCCATATCTGTAGGCACTCTCAAAAGCTACATGAGACAAAACACACCCCTGCCCAAAATGAACCTTTTTATAACTTTTTAAAAACTTCTCTTTTAGACTCTTATTTTGGATTATGATGCTACTCATACCAAACCCAGCCATGTTAAAACTTTTTCCTACCCCCATAGCAGTTATGGTTATATCAGATGCTCCATCAAGCGATGCAAAAGGGGTGTGTTTGTGTGGTCGATAGACCAAATCGCAGTGAATCTCATCACTAAAAACCACCATATTATGTTTTAAACAAACCTCTAAAATTTCCTTTAACTCTTCAACTCTCCAAACTCTACCAACAGGGTTATGGGGTGAGCATAAAAGAAGAAGTTTGGTTTTATCATCTATCTTTGACTTTAAATCATCTATATCAAAAGTATATCTTCCATCCTCATACTTTAGTGGGTTTTTTATCACTTTTCTACTATGTTCATTTACGCTATGAAAAAATGGGGGATATACTGGAGTTTGAACTACCACCCCATCACCCTCTTTTGTAAATGCATCTATCGCTAAGTTTATAGATGCCACAACTGAGGGGGAGTAAAATATATCTTCAACATCCACTTCAAAATAATGATGCCTCTTTATCCAATCCCTCTGAGCTTCAAAAGCTGATTTTGGAACCTCCTCATACCCAACTATTGGATGATTTAACCGTTTTTGAACACTACTTAAAACAAACTCAGGTGTATCTATATCCATATCTGCCACCCAAACAGGTAACACATCGTCAGTTCCAAAAAGCTCTTTTCTTAGTTTGTACTTCTCGGCGTTGCTATCTTCTCTAGATGCAGAGGTTGAAAAATCGTAAATCAGACCATTTGCCATGCTGAGAGTTCAACCGTTTCATCTTTTAAACTATGAGTAGCTAGATGTTTAAAACCATCAAGTTTAACTGGTTTATCTTTTGGAGTTACAAAAACAACTACGCCATCATAGTTAAATCTATTTTTCACATCATCCAAAAACATAGTGCTAAACCCATCTTTTAAATTTGTAGCGAGTATAAAATCGTAAGAGTTAAAATTTGGTTTTAAGTTGTTCGCATCACCTTGCCAAAACTCAACCCTATCTTTTACACCATCATAACCCAAAGTTTTTAGAGATATTTTCTCCTCACAACACTCTATCACCTCACCATCTTTTAACTCAACACCCACATTTATAAACCTAGCAGAAAAATCAACCCCCTCAACCTCACTAAAAACCTTAGCAAGTTCATACGAGCCTCTACCGCATCCACAACCCATATCTAAAGCTTTGTTTTTGTTTTTGATATATCTAGATGCTACACCCACACACTCTTTTACAAACTCCCCATCAATGTACTGAGTTTTAAAGTTCTCCATCACCTCATCATCTTTGATACTGTTTAGATTTTTTGATACAACCTTTGCATCACTTACAACATACCTAAACCCTGCGAACTGTGGAAAGTGTCTTCTAAAAGCGTAACGGGAGTATTTCATGATGAGATTTCCACTACTAGCCCACGATGAACCAAGGATGAGTGCGTGTTTATCATCAAATGTAGGAGTTGAGAAATCATCATAGGCTGGATGCACCTCAAAGCCATCAAACCCAAATATTGGGGTTCTGCTCCACTGCCAAACATTTCCAACTACATCATAGATAACTTCACCCTCTTTTGTTTTAAAATCAAACCTCTCAACAGCAGTTGTTCCAAATCCATAAGCAAAGTTTTGGTTAGCATCTCTCTCATCAAACTCTAAAACATCCTCAAGACCTACACTCTCATATATAACTCTATACTCCGCTTCACTTGGCAAAGAGTACTCAACTGCATCCTTTTCACTTTTATATCTAAGATACGCCATCGCTTCAAGTGCATTTACCTCAACTGGGTGATTTAGTGGCAGATCTATCACTTCACAAAGTGTTCTGTATTTAAAACCATCACCATCTTTTACCCAAAACACTGGATGCTTTGCATCTTTTATCTCTAAAAATTTTCTCCCCTCTGCATCCCAATACTCTTTATTTTCATATCCGCCATCTTTTACAAACTCCATAAATTCAGCATTACTTACAAGATACTTAGATGCCTTAAACTCCTTTACATCCTCCTCATAAACCCCATACTCATTATCCCATCCATAAAGGTTATGGGTTTTATCTTTTCCAAGTTTTATATGAGTTGCACCAAAAGTTATAAGCTCGTTTTGTTTTGGCTCTGATGCAAACTGTGGCAAAGTAAACTCTTTTACTTTTTTTGTAAACTCTAGTGGCATCTGGGTATGAAGTACAAGTGAAGTCTCTATGTGTATCCTCTCATGCTCTATCCCCATAAGCACTATCCACATAGCATCACTCTCTTTGATAGGCAAAGTTAAAGGGATATTCATGATAAGCTCATCAACAAGCTCTCTAACCTCATCTCTATAACTTCTAACCTCTGATACTTTTGGCCAGTTGTAGTTTTTAGCGTTTAAGTCATCCCAAGCCATCTCATCTACCCCTATAGCAAAGATAGATTCAAACTCAGGGTTTATCCTTTTATCTATTATCCCCATATTAAAAAGTTTATTTATAAAAAATGTAGCAGTATGCCCAAAGTAAAATATCATAGGGTGGCGTGTTGGTTCAGACTTTTGATAATAAACCTCATCATCTTTTAAAACCTCAAATATTTTCTCAAACATATCGTAAGTGTTGTGAAAATACTCCCTTATCTCTTCTCTTTTTTTTAAAACATCTAAACCATCTAAAGTAACTGGATATCTACTAAAATCTGACATATACTAACCTTGTTTTTTGTTATAATCATTATATGAAAAACAATCAAAACAATATATTAAATAATGAACTAAAATGAGTAAGAGTATAAAAAAAGTTGGGGTAGTTCTTAGACCATCTACACCTGAGTTAAAAACAGATTTTTATAAGATAAAAGAGATTTTTGAAAAAAACTCAATAGAGGTATATATAGATAGCATCAGTGGTGGGATGATAGATGTCATGGGGATGGATTTTGAAATTTTATGTAAAAACTGTGATATTTTACTAACACTTGGTGGGGATGGTACCCTGATATCTGCTGTTAGAAGATCATTTAATTATGATATACCCATACTTGGGGTTCATGCAGGAAATCTTGGATTTTTAGCTGATCTTAGTTTAGATGAGCTAGATGAGTTTGTATCTTGTTTGGCAAATAAAAGATATAGGATAGAAAAAAGAGTTATACTGCAAGTAACTATAGAAAATGATGATGAAGATTTGACTATATATGCTTTTAATGATGTGGTGTTAACTCGTCCATCTATCTCAAATATGATACATGTTCAAACACTTGTAAATTCACAATCTTTTAATACCTACTATGGAGATGGTGTTATAGTCTCAACTCCAACAGGTTCAACTGCTTATAATCTCTCAGCTGGTGGGCCTGTGCTATTTCCACTTACAAATGTTTTTGCACTAACACCCATCTGTCCACATTCACTTACACAACGACCAGTTGTACTTCCAGGTGAGTTTCCCATAGAGATGAAAACTCCAGAAGAGAGAGCACTTATAATCATAGATGGGCAAGATATGCATGAACTTAAAAAAGGTAAAAGTGTACATATAAAACTTGCTTCAAAAATGGTTCAATTAGTTCACAAAGAGGAGTTTAACTATTTTGATACTCTAAAAGAGAAACTAAACTGGGGTGAATAGATTTAGATGGAAAATATAATTTTTAGTTTTACAACGAAAAATGATGGAAATCTAGCTTTTCATGTAGGTGATGATGAACATAGTGTAGATGCCAACCATGAAAAACTAGCACAAAAATTAGGTTATGATAAAAACTCTCTAGTTCACATGAAACAGATCCACTCCAATATAGTTCATGTTGTAGATGAAAATGATAACTATAAAAATCCACCAACTTGTGATGCACTCATAACAGATAAGATAAATACTCCACTTATGGTGATGGTAGCTGATTGTACCCCAATCATATTTTATGATGCTACAAAAAAAGTTATAGCAGTAGCTCACGCTGGAAGGCAAGGTGCTTTTAAAAATATAGTAAAAAATGTTATAGATAGATTTAAAGATCTATATAAAAGCAAACCTGAAGATATATCTGTTAAGCTAGGCACTGCTATTTGTTGTGATTGCTATGAGGTTGGATCTGAGATATATGATGAAGCGATGATTTTAAATTTAGATTATGGATTAAAAAAACAAAATGGTAGATACTATCTTGATATCACAAAGATTTTAAAACAACA
>JAFGVR010000038.1 GCA_016937915.1 Campylobacterales bacterium
AAATTATATAAAAATATATATACCAACCCAATGATGAGTATAATGCCCACATATAATTGGATGCAAAATTGGTTAAATATAGAAAGATTATAGTATTAAAACCAAATATAAATATCCAGCTTATATCTAGATTTTTAATAAAATATACCTCTTTATTTCCTTTATCATAAGCATCTATAACAGTTAGTAGCATAACTAGCGATACAAATGGTGGTATATACTTGAAAATCTCTACAGATGAAAAATAAAATGCACCACTTAACCCAAATATATATACAGCTGGAATAATAAGCTTTTCATAATTTTCTGTTGTAAAATATCTATATAAAAAATATAGTAAAAATGGTGTTATATCGATAAGTAACACCATCCTCAATGGAATATATTCTAACAAAATTAAAGACACTGGTGCGAATAAAATAGTTAAAATATGTAAAACAATCATTTTAAATAAAGTTTACTCAAAATATCTATAGTAGCTTTTACCGATTTTAGATGCGTAGTCTCCTCTACCGTATGATACCCTATAGTTGGTATTTGAAGAGTTGTCCCTTGGATGTCACCTTTTGTAGCTTTTATGATTCTACCAAGTTCCGTTACACCCAAAGAGCCTTTAGTGTTGTTTTGGGTGTATTGATTTTTTAAATATGCATCTTTAAAATGGTAATTGATATTATTTTCTATCACTATCTTTTTTATCTTTGCTTTTAGGGGTGAGCGGAAAAATCCATTTTCATCTCTATTTCTTAAAACAACATCAAGATTATTTATCATCTCTAGCTTTCCATAAGGGCTAGTATCAAGCACTAAAAGCTCATCTGTTGATATATCAAGTCTTCTAAAATACTCTAACAAAAATCTCCAGCTTTTCCCTGCCTCTTCACTTGCTGTAAAAAATGCAGTCCCTTTGTACCCTAATTGATACATATAGATAATAAGTGCTACAGAGATAACATTGTCAAGTTGAGCTGAGATGAGTCCGTTTTCGTGTATCTCAAGTTTATCTACAAACGCTATTGGAGTCCCTGGAAAGAGATGCTCAAACTCATCTATTTTAAAGATAATGTTATTTCTTTTTTTACATAAAAAAGCATCTTTGATAGTCCCAATCCCTAGATAACTTCCAGACCAAGGCTCATAAGCTTGAACCTTTTGATCAACAAATCTAGTCTCAAAGTTTTTTAACAGTTGTTCTGAATTTGAGTTTCCAAGAAGGTCAGCTTGATTTTTTGCGACAAAGGCGGCATACTGGAACTCATTGTGACCTGTGCAGATAAGTCCGTGTCTATCGGCATGAGCCGATAAAAAACCACTTTTTGGCTCAGAGCCTTTTGCAACAAGTACACCATCATAGTATTCAACTTTTAAGTCAAGCTCCTCAAGCTCCCTTTTTATACTCATAAAAAAAGGATGCTCAGCTCCAACTACACTAGGGATTCTAACAAGCTGTTTTAATATGTCTAAAAAAGAGTCCATCTACTCTATCACCTCTTCATTGTTAAGTTCGTAAAATTCGCTATCTTCGATAGGTTCTTCGTTAAAATATTCTATCTTATTTTCAGCATCTTCTAGGTTTCTAAATTTTGCTATGTGAAAAATCGCATCACCCTCTTGTGTAAGTGGAATCTCCGATTTGCCTATCACAACCCCATCAAAAGGGGAAGTTATCTCAAAACTTTGTGTTCCAAATGGGTCATCTATGTAAGCTAAAACTTCATCAGTTTTTACAGTATCACCTAAAGCTTTTATTGTTCTTATGATTCCACCTTGAGAGGCTCTTATCCATTTGCTATTTCTAGTCACTATGGAGTTTCTTTTTGTTTTTTTAGAGATTTTCTCTTTTAACATCCCATTGCATCTAAGAACATTTATAACACCTTTTACTCCGATGTGGATACACTTCTCATCAAACCTCAAAGCTTCACCAGCTTCATATAAAAGTATAGGTACACCTTGCTCTTGTGCTACCGCTCTAAGTGAGCCATCTCTTATGGCAAAGTGGAGTATCACAGGTGCTTCAAAAGCTTTTGCAAGGTTGTATGTAAATTCGTTATCTATATCTGTTCTTATTTGAGGAAAATTTGATTTGTGTATAGATGCTGTATGCAGATCTATCCCCAAATCACACTTACTAACTATCTCATCAAAAAAAGTTTTAGCTATGCGACTTGCTATACTACCTTTGTTTGAACCTGGGAAACTTCTGTTTAAGTCTCTTCTATCAGGTAAGTAGCGTGAGAGCGTCATCATCCCATATATATTTACAATAGGGACAAATATAAGTGTCCCTTTTATAGTTTTTAAGATCTTTAGCTTTCTGACTCTTCTAATTATCTCTATACCGTTTAACTCATCACCATGGATAGCTGCACTTACAAAAACAGTTGGACCTTTTTGTTTGCCTCTATGTACTATTACAGGTATTTGCGTAGGGGTGTTATAAAATTTTGGCATCTCAAGAAACAGTTTTGTGACACTGTTTCTCTTTATCTCCACACCATTTATGACTAAATCATCTTGTGCCAACTCTTACGCTCCTATGTTGTCCTTTTTTAGGCGTCTTTTTTTAGGACTCTCATCACTCATAGGGGTTACATTTGCATCTATGTAGTCCATGATAGCTCCAGCTATATCTATCTGAGTTGACTTTTCTATCCCCTCTAGACCTGGGCTTGAGTTTACCTCCATCACAAGTGGACCTCTATTTGATGGTATCATATCAACTCCACACACACCAAGACCAAGTGCTTTTGCAGCGGCAAGTGCTGTTGCTTTTTCTTTTCTGTTAAGTTTGTACGCAGTAGCACTTCCACCTTGATGCAGGTTTGACCTAAAATCACCCTCAGCACCTTTTCTTTTCATAGCACCTACCACTTTTCCATCAACTACAAAAGCTCTTATGTCAGTTCCATCAGCCTCTTCGATAAACTCTTGAACAAGTAAGTTTACCTCCATCCCATAAAACGCATCTAAAACAGATTTTGCAGCTTTTTCACTATCTACTAAAACTACACCAACCCCTTGAGTCCCCTCTAAAATCTTTAAAACCAAAGGTGCTCCACCACTTAGAGCTATAACATCTTTTGCATTTGATTTATTAGATGCAAATACAGTCTTTGGCATATCTACATCATTTTTTGATAAAACTTGAAGACTTCTTAGTTTGTCACGACTTCTTTTTATAGCAAGGTTTCCAGATGTTGAAAACGCTCCCATCATCTCAAAGTGTCTAACCATAGCGGTCCCATAAAAAGTTCTACTAGCCCCTATGCGAGGGATGATAGCATCTGGAGTTGGTAGCTCTTTTCCTTGGTAGTTTACCTTTAACTCCCCTTTCATAATCTCAATAGAGCATTTTAGGTAATCAATAACCCTAACATCCCACCCCTTAGCTTCTGCAGCTTCAACTAATCTTTTTGTTGAATAAAGCGACTTATTTCTCGATAATATATATACTCTCACATTTGTTCCTTTTGTATTTGTTGGATAGTTTATTTATTAGAGTTCTTGCAGAACTCATATAACGCAAAATGAACAAAACAAGAGAATCGCTTTTTCCAAAGGAAAAATGTTTCCTGAAAGTCCATTTTTGCTACGCTA
>JAFGVR010000039.1 GCA_016937915.1 Campylobacterales bacterium
CCATGAAAAAGCGGCATGAGGTTAGAGGTGCTAATGGGAAATAAAATTAGTGAAAAGTTTGTCTTGACAAATGGGGGCAGTTTCATGCTTAAAATGGCGGAGTGGGTTATATTACTCACCCCCATCGGTGTTTTTTCACTCATCTCTTATGTGATAGCAGATCAGGGGATAGAGGTTATTTTAGGGCTTTGGAAGTATGTGCTTTTAGTTGTAGCAGTTATTGTTTTTCATGGAATCATAACCCTTCCGCTACTTTTAGCTTTTTTTGGAAAAATCAACCCTTATAAGTACCTATCAGATGTTCGTGAAGCCCCTATCATGACGTTTTCCACTGCGAGTTCAGCTGCGACTTTGCCAGTCTCTATGAGAGTAGTTGAGGAGATGGGTGGGGTGGATAAAAAAACTGCATCTTTTGTTTTGCCTCTTGGTGCAACTGTATCTATGGATGGGACTGCGGCGTATTTAACAATTGCAGTTTTATATATAGCAAACCTTGCTGGAGTAGAGCTTAGTTTTGCAGACCAGATGCTTCTTGGCATCACAGTAGTAGCACTTAGTGTAGGGGTGGCAGCACTCCCTAGTGCATCGCTTGTTATGATGGTGGTTATCTTAAATCAGCTGGGACTTCCAACGGAATATATAGCTCTAATTGTAGCAGTAGATAGAATCTTAGATATGTGTCGAACATCACTAAATGTGACATCCGATTTAGTAGTTACAAAGATGGTTGACCTTTTAGGTAAAAACTAGGCAATCTCCCTATTTTGTACCATTTTTCTTCGTTCTTTCATCCTTTGTTTTGCAAGTTCACGCATATCTTCTATATCATCACTCTCATCAACTATCTCCATCCCAAGTAGTGTTTCGATGCAGTCTTCTAAAGTGATAATCCCTTCTGTTTGATCATATTTGTCTTTTACTAAGAACATATGATCTCTTTTTGAGATGAATAGATCAAGAGCTTTTCTAACATGAATATTTTCATTTATAGAGAAGATGTTTTTTGTTATGGAGCCGATAGTTACACTATCATCTATAAGGGATTGTTCAAAGATTTTTTTGGTTAAAACTAAGCCTGTTACATCCTCTATAGAGTTTTTATAAACTGGTATCCTTGAAAATTTGAATATATCTTCCTTTGTTTCTAAAACCTCTTTGACTGTTATAGATTCATCAAGGGCAAACACTACACTTCTAGGTGTTAAAACATCCATAACTTTTATCTTATCAAGCTTTAAAACATTTTCTATAACATCTGATTCTTTCTCATTGATTATCCCCTCATCTTCACTAATTAGCATCGATTCTAAAAGTTCATCTTTTGTGATAGATGTAGCTTCATCTTTTCCTTTAGAGATTTTATCTGTTACAAATAGGGTAGTAAGAATTATTGGATATGTTATCCAAATAAAGAAGCGAATAAAACGAGCGGAGATAGGAGCTAGAGTTTTCCAATATATCGCACCTATGGTTTTTGGTATAATCTCTGATAAAAATAGTATCGCAAATGTTAAAATCACAGATATATAAACAACAGCGTCATTGCCAAATATGATAGCAGCTTGAGCACCAACAGCAGCAGCACCTATCGTGTGAGCTATAGTATTTAAGATAAGTATAGATGCTATAGATTTATTGATGTTATCTTTTTGATAACGCAACAATCTTCCAGTAACTGGTTTTTCCTTTTCCAAAACAGCTATGTAAGATATATTAATAGATAGAAGTACTGCTTCTAAAACAGAACATAAGAAAGAGACGCCTACTGCAATGAAGAAGTAGAATATAAGCAGGTCCAAGTTTGAAAAATCCTTTTGTGTATAAAATTAGAGCAACATATAAGTTGCTAATCCTAAAAAGCTAAAAAAGCCAACAACATCAGTAACAGTTGTTAAAACTACTGTACTCCCTATAGCTGGATCTACATCCATTTTTTTTAAAAATAGTGGAATGGTAGCTCCAAAAAAACCAGCTGCAAAAAGATTTATAATCATGCTAAGTCCTATAACTAAACCTAACATATTCATATCAAACCATAAAGCAGCTATTGTCCCCATAATTATAGCAAATAAGCTACCGTTTAACAACGCGATAATCACCTCTTTTTGTATAATCCTATAGGCATCTTTTGACTCTATATCACCAAGGGCAAGTTGTCTTACAACAACTGTTAGGCTTTGAGTTCCAGCATTTCCACCCATCGATGACACTATGGGCATAAGGATAGCTAGTGCTACCATAGAATCAAGAGTTTCAGAAAAAAGCCCTATCACTAAAGATGCTGCAATTGCAGTTAAAAGGTTTAAAAAAAGCCACGAAGCTCTTTTTTTACCCGCTTCAAGTATCTCATCATCCTCTTCCGCTTCATCATCAACACCAGCTAGGTTATACATCTGCTCAGTTGATAATTCATTTATGATATCATATACATCATCAGATGTTATACGCCCAAGTAGTACCCCATATTCATTTGTTATAGGGATAACTGATAGGTCGTATTCTTCAAATATATGAACTACATCTTTTATATCTTGTCTATCAGTAGCACGACGAGGTTCAAAACTTTTTTTTGACTTATCTATATTTTCTAAAAGAGATTTTTCAAAATCAAATACAAGCAAATCATCTAAACCAACTGCATATCTTAGTTTATTTTCATTGTTTGTTATAAAAAGGTTTTGAACATTCTCAAGCTCATTTTCATTTCTAAGTTTTGCAAATCTTTTGATTACATCGTGAACTATCTCATCTTTTGTAGCGGTAAAAACCTCAAGCTGCATATATGCACCAGCTTCATCATCTTCATATTTTTGAAGTCTTTGTATCTCATTTTGGTCAATCGAATCGAGTGTGTCAAAAACTTTTCCAGCTTTTTGTTTATCTATATCTTGAAGCTCTTGCATAAATTCAAGTTGGTCATCCGATTCAAGTTCAGAGATAGCAAAACTAAGTTCATCTACACTAAGTGATTCTACAACATCATCAAAGAATCTATCAGGAAGTGCTAGGGTTACATCACCAACTAAATCAGCAGGTACTAATTTTATAGCTTTAGCAAAATCTTCTTCATTATACTCTTTTAAGATTTTTGCTATATCTGAGGGGTGTAAGTCAGCTACATCATGAGCATCTAAATAATTTTTTAATTTATCCATAATTCCCCTTTTTTTAAAAAAATATTATATACTCTAGAATTATACTTGCTTTTATATTTAAAGCTAAAATAAGGAGTGGTTTTGAAAAAGATTTTAGTTTTTTTGATTTTAGTTTTTGTGTGGTTTAGTTTTTCTGGTTTTTGGTCTGGTAAAAATGAAAAGACAGAGCTAGAAGAATCAAAGAGTCAAAGGCATCAGATACATAATGAAACACTTAAATATCTGTATGAGTATGCTCCAGATGCAAAAGAGATGGTTATAAACTCTTATGGTTATGCTACATTTGCAAATGTTGGGGTAAATCTTCTAATAGGTTCATTTGAGGGTGGAAGAGGTTTAGCTAGAAATAATAAAACAGGTAAAGTGACCTATATGAATATGGCATCTGCGGGACTTGGACTAGGACTTGGTGTAAAAGATTTTAGAGTTGTATTTTTATTTGAAAATGAAAAAGTTTATAAAAACTTCATCACAAGTGGATGGGAAGCAAATGCTCAAGCAGATGCTGCTGCAAAGGCTGGTAAAGATGGTGGTGCATTAAATGCTGCTGTAACAGTAGCACCTGGGATTAGGATATACAAACTTACAAAAAATGGTTTAGCACTTCAAGCTACTATTCAAGGCACTAAGTATTGGGTAGATGGCGATTTAAATTAGTGTTAAATAGTTACATAATTTGATATGAATAAAAATCTCAATAAACAGTTAAAAAGGTTTTTATACTATTTTCTCACATCTATGTTGATTGCCTCTTTAGCTTTTGTGTTTAAAATAAAATTTAAAATACTGACGGATCCTTTTGAATATAAGCTTCAAGATTATATGTTTAAACTCAGAGGTCCAATAAAAGATAGTGGTAATGTTGTTATAGTTGATATAGATGAAAAATCACTAAATAAACTTGGACAATGGCCTTGGTCACGAGATAAAGTTGCCAAAATTATAGAAAATTTGACATTGGCAGAGGTAGCTGTGATAGGTCTGGATATTGTTTTTGCAGAGCAAGATCAAAGTTCACCTGCAAAAGTTTTAAAAGATTTTGGAATTGATAATATTAAATTACCAGATTATGATGAGATGTTTATATATACTGTTATGAATTCTCCTACTATTTTAGGCTATCAATTTATTTTAGATGATAATATACCTTTTATAGAAAAAGAGGATTTAAACATCCCTTTGATAGTTATAGAAAAAGGTAATATAGAGTGGAATTATGTATTAAATAAAGCTGTGGGGACAGTTTTAAATTATAAACAGCTTCAAAATAGTGCTTATTCAAGTGGATTTATCAATAATGTACCTGATGAAAGTGGTATTGTAAGAAGTGTACCTTTGGTTATAAAATATGATGATAGATATTTTCCATCACTTTCACTTGATATGCTTATAGCATCTTCTGGTCTTGATAAAATATTTATAAATTATGATAACTATGGTATGCAAAGTGTTAGAATTGGTGAGTTAGAGATACCTACAGATAGACATGGTAATCTAATGGTAAATTTTAGGGGACCTCGTAATACTTTTAAATATTATTCTGCTATTGATATATATGATGGTGATTTTGATAGAGATCTTTTTAAAGATAAGGTGATACTTATAGGTACAACCGCAGCAGGATTGTTTGATCTAAGGGCTATCCCATATGATTCTGTTTTTCCAGGGGTAGAGATACATGCTAATATAATTGATAATATATTAATTGGTGATTTTTTAAATCTTCCTATATGGATAGATGGTTTTAATGTATCAAGCCTTTATATAATTGCATTTCTAGTAATGTTATTTATCATTTATTTTCCTTTGTATCTAAAACCATTATCTATAATCTCTCTTCTTTTTTTAACTTTTTATCTTAATTATTATCTTTTATTTGAGCATGGTATAGTTTCTGATCTATTTATGCCAATTTTATTAATAATAGTCTCTTCAATTATTTTTATATTTATTGATTTTTTTGTAGAGGTCAGAAAAAAACATATAATCAAAAAGAAGTTTGCTTCAAAGGTTTCAAAAGAGGTTATGGATGATTTGCTTTTAAATGTAGAATCAGATCATTTTTCAGTTAAAGAAAAAGAGGTGACTATATTTTTTTCAGATGTAAGAAATTTTACAAGCATCTCAGAATCGATGCCAGATCCAATAACACTTATAGAGTTTATGAATGAGTATATGGATCCAATGACAGAGATAATCATAGAGCAAAAAGGTACAGTTGATAAATTTATCGGTGATGCTATTATGGCATACTGGAATGCACCATGGGATATAGATAATCATGCAGATAGAGCTGTACATGCTGCTTTAAATCAGCTTTATAAGTTAAAGGAACTAAATGAAAAAATTTCAATAGATCCTAGATATCAAAATACTGTAAAAATGTGTGAAGAAAAAGGGATTCCAATCTTAGATATAGGTGTAGGGATAAATACAGGTGATGTTATAGTAGGTGAGATGGGTTCAAGTAAAAGAAGTGATTACACTATTATAGGAAATGCTGTAAATCTAGGATCTAGGCTTGAATCACTGTGTAAATTTTATGGTTCAAAATGTAATATATCAAATTATACAAAAGAGCAGTTAAATGATAGTTATATTTATATGTATCTTGATACTGTTACCGTAAAGGGTCAAAACAATGCTGTTGAGATTTGGCAAGTTATAGATTTTGATAAACCAGATAATAATGAAAAATTATATTCAGTAAGTAGAGAAAAGTTAGATAGTGAACTTAAAGGGCATAGTCAAGCTATAGATATGTATAAAAATGGTAATTTTAAAGTAGCATTGGAAAGATTTCAAATTTTAAATCAGAATGAAAATAAAATTAATAAAAATATTTATGATATTTATATTCAAAGATGTGAAAGATATATTGAGAATCCACCTGTGAATTTTGATGGTGTATTTAAACATACCACTAAAGGTTAGTGTTTATTTTAAGTAGTTTTAATAGATTTTGTTTAAAATATTAAAATCAAAAAAAA
>JAFGVR010000040.1 GCA_016937915.1 Campylobacterales bacterium
AGATGTTATTTAAAATATCTACTGCATCTTTGTTTTGCAAGTATGTTCTCTCAACTCCGCCAAAAAGGGCATCAAATATGTCACCTAAAAGTATCAGTTGAGTTGGGTTTAATTTTTTGGAGTCTATATCTTTTAAAAAATCTAAAAATTGTGGGCGGATGTGGGAGTAGTGTGCATCTGTAACTACAAATGCACCTACTTTTAGATTAAGGGACATAAGCTATATCTGGTATCCCTATAGTCTCATCAAGCCCCATCATAATATTTGCATTTACAACCGCTTGACTTGAAGCTCCACGCATAAGATTATCGATAGCTGAAGAGATAAATAAAATATCACCTTTTTGTTTTACATATATATCACAAAAATTTGTCCCAGCTACATTTTTCATATCTACTGGATTTTTGCTAATTCTTACATGAGGTGCATCTTTGTAGAACTCTTTTAAAACCTCAAAAGCATCAAACTCACCACTAGTTTGTATATATATAGAAGATATCATCCCACGAGTAAGCGGTATAAGGTGTGGTACAAAGTTCACCTCATCAAAACTCACTCCAAGTTTTTGAGCAATTTCAGGTGCATGTCTGTGCAAAAGTGGATTGTAAGCAAAAAGATTGTCATTTACATTTACAAAGTGTGTAACATCGCTTAGTTTTTTTCCAGCTCCACTTACACCTGTTTTTGAGTCTATGATGATAGGTTTATTTGCAACTCTTTTATCCATAAAAGGTAAAAGCCCTAAAATGGCAGATGTTGGAAAGCACCCAGGGTTTGCTACAAGTTTTGCACCTCTTAACTTACTGCCAACTAGTTCAGGAAGTCCATAAACAGCGTGTTCTAAGTTTTTAACATCTGTGTGTTTAGTGTAATGCTCTTCATAAACATCTAAAGGGAGTCTATAATCAGCCGAGAGGTCAACCACCTTTACACCAAGCTCTATCAAAGGCTCAACAAACGCCATAGCAGTTTTATGTGGAAGTGCTAAAAATACAAGCTTACACTTTTGTGAAGCCTCAGTGGCATCTGCTTTTGATACCGCCATATCACAAACACCGCTAAGTGATGGATGCAACTCATCTATAGTACTATCACCCTCAGAGTTTGCTACATAACTAAGTTCAAAATTTGGGTGTTTTATAAGGATTTTAACAAGTTCTAGCCCAGTGTATCCACTAGCACCTATTACACCTACAGATATTTTTTTACCCATTATTTACACTCAAAAACTATCTCTTGATATCTAACTTCCTCTATCTCAAACTCTTTCATACCACTTGGAAGTTTTATCTTACACTCATCACCCTCTTCTCTACCTAAAAGTTGTTTTGCTAAAGGTGAGTTAAAAGAGATAAGCCCGATATCTGGGTTTGCTTCACATCCACCAACTATAGTGTATGTAACCTCTTCACCACTATCTACATCTGTTAAAACTACAGTTGAACCAAAGCTAACTTTTGAGTGTTCAAGCTCACTTGGATCTACTATCTTAGAGTTTGAGATGAGATCTTGAAGCTCACCCAAACGCTTATCTATATTCTTTTGCATCTCTTTTGCAGCGTGGTACTCAGCGTTTTCTTTTAAGTCACCATGCTCTAGTGCTTCTTCTATATCTTTTACAGTTTGAGGTCTTTTTACCTCTTTTAAGTCTTTTATCTCCGCTTGAAGTTTTTCGTATCCAAACAGTGTCATAGGTTCGATTTGTTGCATTATTTTCTCTTTATTTTTTTAGTGATTATAATCTGTTTATTATAAATTTCATATAAGCCTAGAGGTTTTTTTAACTCCAAACGATGATAAATCAAACTCTATCGACTCATCTTCGCACTCAATGGTTATGATGCATCCCTTTTTAGAAAGTTTTTTAGCATCTTTTATATTTTCAAGTAAAACGGTGTTTTCATCTGTCACTCTATCGTGTGCATACAAGACACCATCTTCTACTACAAAAAGACGACCACCACCGCATCCATCACCAACTATCCCCTCACACTCAAGCCTAGAACCATCCATCATCACTACAATCCTCTTTAGCCTCTTTTTTAAACTCTTCAAGCTTTTTGGCATCTAGAGTTTGATACTCATCATAACCAAACTCTTTAAAAGTGCTATCAACTATACATTTACATATAGTTTGATTTGCATCGCTATCACAACTTTTTAGCATCTGGGATTTTTGCTCATCACTCCACTTGAAATAGCTATTGTACATAGGGTAAAGTGTCCAGATAGCAAAACCAATTGTCAGCACTATGTTAGTTATGTACTCTTTTTTCTTAGTTTGCATATACTGCTTAACATCATAAGCTATCAAAATCAAAAATATCACCTCTAAAGTGATAATAAACCAATCTTCATCCATAAAATCAAACATCTTCTATACTATTTCCTTTTTATTTATAAAAATAATTTTATCTATTTTATATTTATATGTTTCTTTTTATAGCTATATTTGGAGGTTGAGTTGAGTTCTCTCTTTTAAAGATTTACTATCCCATATATAAATCTTATCAAAACCGAAATCTATATCTTTAATACGAATATTTTGAACTTCACTCATTCTAAGTCCACATCCGTACATAAGCTTTACCATCAACTGATAAATACCATGCATATTTACAATAATCCTTTGAACTTCATCTTTAGTTAGAACTACTGGAATGTGCTTCCTTTGCTGTGCTCTAAGTGCTTGAATATTTTGATCTTTTAACGATATATCTAAAACTTGTTCATACAAAAATAAAAGAGCATTAAAGGCTTGGATTTTCTAAAGAAACATTTTGCTCTGCAAAAACGATTCTCTTGTTTTGGGTTGTAGGACTTACTTTTAACTTTGTAGCCAAATAAGTCAAGAACTGTTCAATTTCTAATTTCCCCATATCTTTAGGGTGTCTTTTATTGTGAAAAAAGATATATCTCTTAGCCCAACTTACATAACTTTGTTCTGTTTTGATGCTGTAATGTTTAAATCTGATTTTATCTCTCATAATATCAAGTAATTTCTTTGCCATAATTCACTCCTGATATATTTAACATTTTGCTAAAATATTACGATTTTCGCTTAATATCTTTACAAATTGTTAAGATATTACAGATATACGTTAATAGTTATATATAAAAACG
>JAFGVR010000041.1 GCA_016937915.1 Campylobacterales bacterium
AGATAGATATGCAATCTTACATAAATTTAGATTTCTAGACTACAATCCAAATGAGAGACAACATGGAAGGGTAAGAAGTGATAAAATTGTTCCTGTTGCAATATCTCTTATAGGTTTAAAAGTAAAAGGTGAGATGATAGATATATCGGCTACATCTATTGCTGTAAAAATTAAAAAAACAAGAGCCCTAAATAATATTATAAATAAAGAAGTTGGTCTCACTTTTTATGTGGACAACCCAAAAATTCGCGGAGCTTCTGTAAAACTAAAAGAGAGTGCAGTTGTTTTACATGAATCAGAAGCTGATGAACATGGTAATATAAAACTCACATGTATATTTAATGAAAATATGCACAATGAAAATATACTAATCGACTATATTTTCAATCGACAAAAATCTATAATTCAACATATAAAAAACAGGGTATCTTAATGGAAAATATATATGGCATCAACTACTCAAAACCTGAGGTGGTACTTTTACAACAAACTGGTATAGGGGTAGCAGAAGCTGCAGCTAGAACATGTTATGATAGTTTTGATAACAGTGAAAACGAGGTTATAAAAAACATACAAAACTCTATGCCAGATGCTAAGATGTGTGATGAGATAAACTCCATAGAGAGTTCATCACTTTTAGATGATTTAGCGTGGACATATTTTCACCATAGCATCTTAGAACATACAAATCTCTCTTACCTTATAAGGGGTACTTCAAGGGGTGTTTTACAAGAACACGCAAGGCATCGCATCCAAGCCATAAGTGTTAGAAGCACTCGCTATACTATGAGTTCTATCATAAACGCTTTTGTGGCTTCTTTTAATGGTGGCGGTAAAAAATGGTTCACCGATAAACTTCTATCTTTTGATATGTTTGTAACTAGTGATACTGAGTATAACAAGATAGAGATAGGTGCAATGTATGATAAACTTCTTTATCAAAAATCGGTTCAAAAAGATTTTAACGATATAGCTGTTGCAAAAAGCTCTTTGGAGTTTTTAGATAGATATATAAATGATTCAGATGCTCTTTATGATGCACTTGAGAATGGAAAGAAAAAAAGAAATGTAGGGGATGCTTTTAAACACATAATTACCGATAATGTAAAAGTTGATATGATTGTAACTTTTAATCTTCGCAGTTTAAAAAACTACTTTACACTTCGTGATAGTGGGGCGGCATATTTTCAGATAAGATGGCTAGCAAAAGAGATGATGCGAGTCACCCCTAAAAAATACCTAAATCTAATAATAAAGGAGAGATGATGTATAAGATTTTACTAATAACTACAGCTTTGCTATTTGGTGGATGTGCTACTAAAACAGAGTATAACTCAGTTATATGTGATGAGCTAAGAGCTGATCCAAATCAAGTGATCCCTAGCGAATGTAAAATATATGATGAAAAAATAGCTGAAAAATCGTTCAACAAAGTACAAAACAACAAAAAAACTAACGATAGTGACATAATAGAATATAAAAACAATGAAAAGGATAAATAGATGAGTATAGAAAAAGAGTTAATAGCAAGAAGTGGCGATAAATGTGAGCTTTGTGGAAGTCAAGATGGTTTAAGTGTTTTAGAGGTAGCACCATCAGATGCAAGTGCCCAGCAGTCAATATATGTGTGTTCAACTTGTAAAAGCCAGATAGAGAGCGGTGAGCTTGATGAGTCACATTTTAACTGCCTAAATGATGCTATGTGGAGTGAAACTCCAGCTGTTGCTGTTATGAGCTACAGACTTTTAAACAAACTTGGGCGTCAAGATTTAGTTGATATGATGTATATGGAAGATGATATAAAAGCTTGGGCAGATGCTGGACTTGAGAGTGGTAGTGATGATCTAAAATATATAGACTCAAATGGTGTTGAAATTTTAGCTGGTGATACAGTTGTAATCATAAAAGACCTTGAGGTAAAAGGTGCTGGTTTTACTGCAAAAAGGGGAACTGCTGTTAGAAATGTAACACTTGTTCCAAATGATCCAACTCACATAGAGGGTCGTGTAAATGGTGTAAAAATCCATATCCTAACAAAGTTTTTGAAAAAACAGTAATGAATTCAGACCAAAGATTCTATGAGATAGATAAAGATTTTAGAAACCCTTATGCAAGGGATCGTGATAGAGTTATCCATAGTGGAAGTTTTAGAAAGCTTGAGTACAAAACACAAGTTTTTCTAAACCAAGAGGGTGATTTTTTCCGCACCCGCCTCACCCACTCCATAGAGGTATCGCAAATTGCCCGCTCTATCACATCGCATCTTGGACTAAATGAATCTTTGGCTGAAGCTATCGCCCTATCACATGATCTTGGACACACCCCTTTTGGTCATGTTGGTGGTGATACTTTGGATGAGTGTTTAAAAAAAGATGGTTTTATAAACGGCTTTGAGCATAATTTTCAAAGTTTTAGAGTGGTATCAACTTTGGAGAAAAGATACAAAAACTACAACGGGCTAAACCTAACTTTTGCAACACTTGAGGGGATACTAAAACACTCCTATCCATATAAAAAATCATATCTTCCAAAGTGCATCGATGAACAATTTAATCTAGATAAACATCCAAGCATCGAAGCTATGGTGGTTGATCGTGCTGATGAGATAGCATACATAAGCCACGATATAGATGATGGGATAAACTCTGGACTTATCGATTTTGATGATTTAACAGAGAGTGAACTTGTTTGTGAGATCCTTGAAAAAGTGAGATTTGAGGGGATTGATGAGAGAGATGAGGAGATGTTTAGGTATAGATTTAGCTCTCACATGATAAACCATTTGGTTTATTCACTCATAAATCACTCAAAAGATAAAGTGGATAATTCACAAATATTTTGTGCAACATTTGATGCTAAAAGTGAAATGCCAATAGGGTTTGATAAAGAGCTTGAGAGTAAGATAAAAAAGCTCAAAAAACTCCTCTTTAACAAACTTTATCAACATAAAAATATAGTCAGACGGATGTACACTGCCAAACAAGCGATAAGTTCAATCTATCAAGGGCTTATGGATGAGGAGAAGATGCTCCCAGAGTTTTACTACAACCAACTAGACAAACGAAGTAAACACCGAGTTGTAGCTGATTATATAGCATCAATGAGTGATAGATACACTATAAAATTTTATAATGAGATGTTTGGTAGATTTTAAATTTAAAAAAACAATTAAATAATAAAATTTTAAGTTTAAAAAGATATAATTTCGAACGCATTTAGAAATGCACTACTAAAACCAATGCGGATGTGGTGAAATTGGTAGACACGCCAGACTTAGGATCTGGTGCCGTAAGGTGTGAAGGTTCAAGTCCTTTCATCCGCACCA
>JAFGVR010000042.1 GCA_016937915.1 Campylobacterales bacterium
AAGAGATGATTACCAAAGACTACTTGAAGCGATGGAGAAAAGGGTTGAAGCTGGTGAGATGGATGATAAAATCATCTCTATAGATATAGATTCTAAAATCCATGTAGAGTTTGATGATAGCAACCTACCACCAGAGATGGTAAAAGTTCAAGAGAGTTTCTCAAAAGTTTTTTCTCAATTAAATAAAGAGGAAAATAAAAAAGAGGTAACTGTAAAAGTAGCAAGAGAGATGCTAAAAAATGAAGCTTCTTCAAAACTTTTAGATATGGCTACCATCCACGAAGAGGCTAAAAAAAGAGCTGAAGATGGTGGAATCATATTTTTAGATGAGATAGATAAAATAGCTCTAAGTGAAAAATCACAAGGTAGAAATGACCCAAGCAAAGAGGGAGTTCAAAGAGATCTACTCCCTATAGTTGAGGGCAGTAGTGTATCTACAAAATATGGAACTATAAAAACTGACCATATCCTTTTCATAGCAGCTGGTGCATTTCATGTGAGCAAACCAAGTGATCTCATCCCTGAACTTCAAGGGCGTTTTCCTTTAAGAGTTGAGCTTGAATCTTTAACTGAAGATACTTTGTATAAGATACTTACTCAAACTAAAAACTCACTTCTAAACCAATACAAGGCACTTTTAAGTGTAGAGGGGATGGAGCTTGTTTTTGAAGATGATGCTATAAAAGCTATCGCTAAACTATCACATAAAGCAAATGAGAGAACTGAAGATATAGGTGCTAGACGCTTGCACACTGTTTTAGAAAAAGTGTTAGAAGAGATAAGCTTTGAAGCAGATTCTTACGATGGAAAAGAGTTTAGAGTAACTGCTGAACTAGTTCATGAAAAACTTGATATGGTTGTAGAAAATGATGACCTATCAAGATATATTTTATAAAATAAAAGGGTAATAATGTCAACTAAAGCTGGTTTTGTATCACTTATTGGTCGTCCAAATGCGGGTAAAAGTACCCTAATGAATTCACTTTTGGGTGAAAAGATAGCGATGGTTAGTCAAAAAGCTAACGCTACTAGAAAACGCTCAAATGCGATAGTTATGCACAAAGATACTCAGATAATCTTTGTGGACACTCCAGGACTTCATGAAAAAGAGAAGATACTAAACCAGTTTATGCTTGATGAAGCACTAAAAGCTATGGGAGATTGTGATCTCATAGTTTATCTTGCTCCTGTAACTGATTCTCTAGGGCATTATGAAAAGTTTTTAAAACTAAATAATGGCAAAGTGAAACATATAATAGCTCTTAGCAAGATAGATCAAGTATCTCAAGAGAAGCTATTTAAAAAGATAAATCAGTACAATCAACTTTCTGAACATTTTGAGGCATTGATCCCTGTAGCGATCCCTAGAAAAGTTGGACACGAAGACCTTCTAAAAACGATTAGTAAAAATCTTCCAGACTCACCATTTTTATATGACCCAGAAGATTTAACAAGTGAACTTGTGCGTGATATATATGCTGGATTTATCCGTGAAGCTATATTTGAAAATATCAGTGATGAAGTTCCTTATGAGAGTGATGTTTTGATAGATTCTATAGAAGAAGATGCAAACATAGATAAAATCTACGCTACTATCATCATAGAAAAAGAGTCACAAAAAGGGATAATTATCGGTAGAGGTGGAGAAGCCATAAAAAGGATAGGAAAGTCCGCGCGCCAAAAGATAGAAAAATTAAGTGGAAGAAAAGCTTATCTAAACCTACAAGTAAGTGTTAAAAAAGGTTGGTCAAAAGATAAAGCATTTTTAGAAGAGATAGGATATAAACAGTGATAAAAATATTTTTAATTTTACTAATATCAATAAATATTTATGCAAATAATATTTTAGATAATTACTTTGAAAATGGGATAGATTCAGTTCAAAAACAATTAGACTATGAACTGACAAATAAAAATTATTGGGATAAATATTTAGAAGATAAAGATTTGACTTTTGGATATGTTAGTGGATATTCATCAATACTAACTTGTGATAAAGAATCATCAAAACTAAACTTATATGAAAATAGATCTAGTCAAAAATTTAAACTAAAAAATGGTTATGACGCATATACTGGAAAAGTTCAAGGTGATAAACTAAAAGAGGGAGATTTAAAAACACCTCTAGGAGTTTATCAGTTAACACAAAAAATAGAGAAACTAGACCCTTTTTATGGGCCTCTTGCTTTTGTAACATCTTATCCAAACATATATGACAAATATAAAGGTAAAAATGGAAGTGGCATCTGGATACATGGAGTGCCAGAAGATCAAGAGAGGGAAAAATATACAAAAGGGTGTATAGCTATAGAAAATGATAATATCAGATGCTTAAGTAACGATATAGATTTTGAAAAAACACTTCTTATAATCAATCCAGATAAAAATTTTAAAAGTGTTAAAAAAGATGATATGGCTTTACTTTTATCTAATTTATTCAAATGGAGATATGCTTGGAAATATGATGATATAGATATCTACTTATCATATTACTCAGATGATTTTATTAAAAGCAATGGAATGAAAATAGAATCTTTTAAAACATATAAAACAAGAGTTTTTAAAAAGGTGGAAGATAAAAAAATCATTTTTAAAGATATAAATATTATATCTTATCCAAATTTAGTCGATACTTACCAGATAACTTTTAAAGAGATATATAAATCAAACTCTGTAGAATTTATTGGTGATAAAACACTTATGGTTAAATTAAAAGGTAACTATATGAAAATCTTCACAGAAGATTAAATA
>JAFGVR010000043.1 GCA_016937915.1 Campylobacterales bacterium
CATCACCAAAAAACTCGATGCGGATAGCTTCTTGTTCAAAGTAGGGTGGATATATATCCAAACTCTCACCATTTACCCTCAGATGCCCACTATCAAAGTATGCATCATTTCTAGTGTAACCCATCTCAACTAAGCGAAGTAAAAGTTTTTTTTGGGAGATCTCATCGCCAATCTCTAGACTTTGAACCATATTCATATACTCCTCAGGATCTCCCAAACCGTAGTTTGCAGATACTGATGCTATCACGATAACATCATCATAACTAAGAAGATTTGCAGTAGATGAGAGTCTAAGGCGTTCAAGCTCATCATTTATGGAACTATCTTTTTCTATAAACAAGTCTTGCCTAGGGATGTAAGCTTCAGGTTGATAATAATCATAATAAGATACAAAATACTCAACATGGTTATTTGGAAAGAATTGGCGAAACTCTGAGTAGAGTTGGGCTGCTAGGGTTTTGTTGTGGGTCATGATGATAGTTGGCATCTGAACCTGCTCAATCACTCTAGCCATAGTGTGAGTTTTACCACTTCCTGTAACACCTTCAAGTGCTTGATAACGGTTGCCTTTTAGGATGGAAGCACTAAGAGTTTTTATAGCTTCAGGCTGGTCGCCTGCTGGCTGATATGGTGAATGTACTTTAAAATTTGGTTGTTTTTTCATGAGTGGGATTATAGCTTTTTATGGTGAATATGGCTTTTTTTAAGACAAATAGATTCTTCTATGTGATAAAATTAAATTATTTTTAGGACTAGATATATGCAATTTGTACCACACACGCAAGAACAATTAAAAGCTATGAAAGTAAGAGATGGTGATTCTTTTTTTATAGAATATAAAAATAAAGATTATTTTAATGGTGAAGAGAGTTTAGAACGAGGTTTTTCAAAGGCTTTAGTGAATGGTTCAAATATTTATTTTAGTGTCCTAGATCCTTATGGGATGGACAAAATGGTTATAGAAGTTAGGGTGCTTTATAAAAAGCCCCTATAGATTTATCTCATTTTTTATGATTGTAGCTAAATCACTACATTTAGAGATCTTTTGAGAATAGTTTAAATCATCTTTTAAAAGTATATCTATAAATGCACTTCCCACTATTACACCATCTGCACCTTTGATTTTATCTTTGGCAGTTTTTTCATTTACACCAAAACCTACATACACTGGTGTTTGAGTATATTTTTTTATAGATGCTAAAAATGGTTGTAAATCTTCAGCTTTGCCCGAACCAGTTATCCCTGTATAAGCTACCATATATATAAATTTTTGAGATGCACTAACCACCTCTTTTATTCTATCTTCACTATCAGTTGGTGCTACAAAACTTATATTCGCTACATTGTTTGAGTTGAAAAGTTCATTATATCTTTGTGCTTCTTCGTGTGGAAGATCAGGGATTATTAGTCCATTTACACCAATCTTACTTGCAAGGGGTATCAATTTTTCCATCTTTTGTTGATAAAAGCTATTAAAATACCCCATCCACAGAGTATCGACTTTTGGTGCCACCTCTTTTGATATCTCTAAAAGATGAGTAAATTTAAATCCATCCTCTAAAGCTTTATGGTTTGCTTTTTCTATAAGTGGACCATCTGCCACTGGGTCAGAAAAAGGGACACCAAGCTCTAGTGTATCAACTCCAGACTCACCAAGAGCTAAAGCTAAATCTATGCTAAATGATTTTTCTGGATAACCAGATGTTATGTATGCTACAAGTTTTTTCATATATTATCTATCCAAGTCAGGTATTTTTAGTAGTGAAAATTTTACTTTTGAGAGTTCGTTATCAAATCTTAAATCATCGTTCCACACGGCAAACATATCGTGTATCTCCAAAAGCCAGTTTATAGTCTCTTCGTTTACCTGTTTTTTAGATTCTCTTAAAGTTTCAAGTGTATCCTCAACAAGAGCTGATAGTTTTCTCATAGATTCTAAGCCCAAAAATGCAGAAGCGGATTTGATAGTATGAAAAACACGAAAAAGACCATCCACACTCCTATCATGTAGCTCAGGTTTTGAAAGATCAATTATCATAACTTCCATACTATCGACCATTAGTGAATAATGATCTAAAAATTCATCTACTATTTCATAGTCGAAGTTAGCCTCTAGATGAGCTTTTATTCCCATAAAATTTTCTCCTAATTGTCCAAATTATATCAATTTTTAGTTAAAATACCTTTATGAATAAAAAGATGACTATAAATTCGATACAAAAATCAAAAGGTGAGAGACCTTTAGTGATGATAACAGCGTATGATGCATTGTTTGCTAAGTTGTTTGAAGAGAGTGCGGATATGATTTTGGTTGGCGATAGCCTAAATATGAGTTTTGCAGGGAAAAAAGATACTCTAAGTGCTACAATTGATCAGATGATATATCACACAAATGCGGTATGTAGTGGTGCTAAGAATACTTTTGTGGTTTGTGATATGCCATTTGGAACATACGCAACAAAAGATGAAGCACTAAAAAATGCTATAAAAGTTTTTAGAGAAACTGGTGCTGATTGTGTAAAGATAGAGGGTGGTAGTGATAAAGCTGGTATAGTTAGACATCTTACTCAAAATGGCGTAGCTGTATGTGGTCATATAGGACTTTTACCACAATCTGTAAGAGGTGAGGGTGGATATAAGGTCAAGGGTAAAACTGAATCTCAAAAGATAAACCTTCTCAAAGATGCTAAAGCTATAGAAGAAGCTGGTGCTTTTTGTATGGTTGTAGAGGGTGTTAAAGCTGAAGTCGCATCTGAAGTAGCTAAGAGTGTTAAAATTCCCGTAATAGGGATAGGGGCAGGAAATGGGGTTGATGGACAAGTTCTTGTGTTTTCAGATATGCTTGGACTTTTTGAAGAGTTTACACCAAAGTTTGTAAAAAAATATATTGATGGTGCTACTCTTGTAAAAGATGCTTTAAAACAATACGCTAATGAGGTGAAAACTAGAGAGTTTCCTCAAGATATACACACTTACTAAAGAAGATAATTTTGGAAAGACTTATAGAGATAGAGAAGTTTAATTCTGAAGAGGGTGCTGAGAATTCACTTCGTCCAGATGTTTGGAGTGAGTACATAGGGCAAGAGCAGATTAAAAAAAATCTATCTGTTTTTATAGAAGCTAGTAAGAAAAGGGGTGAGGCACTAGATCATGTCCTTTTCTTTGGCCCCCCTGGACTTGGTAAAACTACATTGGCACTTATCATAGCAAATGAGATGAATGCCAACATAAAAGTAACAGCAGCTCCTATGATAGAAAAAAGTGGTGATTTAGCGTCTATTCTTACAAATTTAGAAGAGGGTGATATCTTATTTATAGATGAGATTCACCGCCTTTCACCTGCAGTTGAGGAGATACTCTACTCATCTATGGAGGATTATCGAATCGATATCATCATAGGGAGTGGTCCAGCTGCTCAAACTGTCAAGATAGATTTGCCCTGTTTTACACTCATAGGTGCTACTACTAGAGCTGGGATGCTCTCAAACCCTCTAAGAGATAGGTTTGGGATGAATTTTAGGATGCAGTTTTATACACCAGAAGAACTTGCAAAGATAGTTACTCAAGCTGCAAGAAAACTCTCAAAAGAGATAATTCATGAAGCTGCTATCGAGATAGCAAAAAGGAGTCGAGGGACTCCTCGTATAGCACTTCGTCTTCTTCGCCGTGTTAGAGATTTCGCTGATGTAGCAGATGAAATGGAGATAAAACACTCTAGAACTAAATATGCACTAGATGAGCTTGGCATCAATTCTCATGGTTTTGATGAGATGGATATCAGACTTCTAAAACTTCTTATCTCTGCAAAAGGTAAACCTATGGGTTTAAGTACTATTGCAGCGGCTCTTAGTGAGGATGAGGGGACAGTTGAGGATGTTTTAGAACCTTACCTATTGGCAAATGGATATCTAGAGAGAACTGCAAAAGGGAGAAAAGCTACTCGCTCAACCTATGATGTTTTAGATATGAGATATGAAGATAAAAGTGGGACTTTATTTTAATGAAACCGCAATATTTTGTAATGGTACTTTTTGCAACTGCACTTTACTGGATGTATCTTTTATATGCACCATTTTTACTTAGCATCACTATAGCAGTTTTATTGGCCATCTCAACATCAAATATTCAAAACTATTTTGAATCATTATTTAGGTCAAAATTTATTGCTGCACTAACCTCAAGTTTATTATTAGCTGTTTTATTTTTTGTACCACTTGGGTATTTTTTGGCTACTTTAACTTTTAAACTAAACTCTATAGAGCCTGAAACTTTTAAAAGTGTAGTGGAATTTACAAAGCAAACTATCCAAAATCCACCAGATTATATAGAGTTTTTAAAACCTTTTACCACCCATTTTACAAGTGATATAGATATAAAGTCTATCTCATCTACGCTTTTAGGTCTTACAGCAAATATAGGTTCACTAAGTGCTAGTTTTTTGAAAAATGCTTTTATGGTGATAATCTTTTATTTTTTTGCTCAGTATAATAGCTCTCATGTTATGGGGTTTTTAAAGAGAGTGATTCAAGTGAGTGTAGATGATGCAAATGTTTTAACTAAAGAGCTTTCATCTGTTATGAGTGTTGTTTTTTACTCTATCATCGTAAATGCGATGTTTCAAGGTGCACTTTTTGGCATCGTAATCTCTTTTATGGGTTATAACGGACTTTTGTTTGGCATCATGTATGGTTTTGCATCTCTTATACCAGTGATAGGTGGAGCTATGATGTGGTTACCATTTATGCTTTATGAGTTTTATATAGGTGATACTACAAGTGCAATCTTTATAGCACTTTATTCTATAGTAATGATATCTATAGTAGCAGATACTTTTATAAAGCCACTCATCATAAAGCAGATAAATCTAAAACTTTTAAAAGATGATGATGCCAAGCTTGATGAGCTTGTGATATTTTTTGCCATCATAGCTGGTCTTTCAACTTTTGGTTTTTGGGGGATGATTTTAGGTCCAGCTATCACCGCTTTTTTCTTAACTATACTTAAGCTTTTTGAGGCTAGAACTAAAGAGTGTGAGTTAAGCTTCAAA
>JAFGVR010000044.1 GCA_016937915.1 Campylobacterales bacterium
AAAATCAACTCCAGAGGGTGCAAGGGATTATTTAGTTCCATCTCGTGTACACCATGGTGAGACTTATGCACTTCCACAATCTCCTCAACTTTTCAAACAACTTTTAATGGTTGGTGGGTTTGATAGATACTTCCAAATCGCTAAATGTTTTAGAGATGAAGACTTAAGAGCTGATCGTCAACCAGAATTTACTCAAATAGATGTTGAGATGAGTTTTTGTGATCAAGAAGATGTTATGAAAGTAGCTGAAGATCTAATTGAGGCGATGTTTAAAGCTTGTGATATAGATGTTAAACCACCATTTAACCGTATAACATACAAAGATGCTATGGAGCTTTATGGTTCAGATAAACCAGATATGAGATATGGTTTAGAGATGGTTGATGTTATAGATATTTTTGAGAGATGTGATAATGAGATATTCTCAAACATCGCTAAAAAACCACATGTTAACCGCATCAAAGCTTTAAGAGTTCCAGGTGCTGATTTGGTTTTCTCAAAAAGAGAGATGAAATCGTTTGAAGATTATGTAAGAAAATTTGGAGCATCAGGTCTTGGATATTTTCAAATGAAAGAGGATGGTCTAAAAGGTCCACTTGTAAAATTCTTTAGTGAAGATGATATTCAAGCTATCATAGATAGAACTAAACTTGAAGTTGGTGATGTTGTGTTCTTTGGTGCTGGTGAGAAAAAACTTGTATGGGATTATATGGGTAGATTTAGAAACTTCGTAGCTGAACATGAAAAAATGAACCTTGTAGATGCAAACAAATATGAGTTTGTATGGGTAGTTGATTTTCCAATGTTTGAAGTTGAAGATGGTCGTGTTAAAGCACTTCACCACCCATTTACTATGCCAAAAGATACTGACAAAGATGATGTTGAAGAGATAGATTCTATCGCTTATGACATTGTTTTAAATGGTGTTGAGCTTGGTGGTGGGTCTATCCGTATCCACAAAGAGGAGGTTCAAGAGGAGATATTTAAACTTCTTGGAATAGCTGAAGAGGAAGCTAGAGAGAAATTTGGTTTCTTACTAGATGCTCTAAAATTTGGTGCACCTCCACATGGTGGTTTTGCTATCGGTTTTGATAGACTTATGATGCTAATAAGCAAAAAATCAAGTATCCGTGATGTTATAGCATTCCCTAAAACTCAAAAAGCTTCGTGTGTACTTACATCAGCTCCAAGCACAGTTGATAACAATCAACTAAGAGATCTACACATCAGAATACGCGAACAAGCAAAAGCGTAATGAAAAAACTTTTTTTAATTATCGGAGCACCTGGGAGTGGTAAAACTACAGATGCTGAGTTGATAGCAAAGCAAAACGATGCTATCACTCACTACTCAACTGGCGATATGCTAAGAGCTGAAGTAGCATCTGGAAGTGAACTTGGACTTGAGATAGAGAGTTACATATCTAAAGGGCTTATAGTACCTATAGAGATAGCTATAAAAACTATAACAGATGCTATAAAAAGAACTTCAAACGACATCATCATCATAGATGGTTATCCTAGAAGTTTTGAGCAAAGAGATGCTTTGGATGATTATCTTCAAAACTCTAACGATATAGAACTAGTAAGTGTTATAGAGGTTGAAGTTAGTGAAGAGACTGCAAGAGACAGAGTACTTGGTCGCTCAAGAGGTGCAGATGATAACACTGAAGTTTTCAACAACCGTATGAAAGTTTACTTAGAACCACTAGATGGGATAAAAACTTTTTACAGCGAAAAAAACATCTTAAAAACTATCTCTGGTGAGGGGACTATCGAAGAGATAGTTTTAGAGATGGGTGAGTTTATAAACTCTAGAATCTAAATTTTTGATTTGAGGAGGTTTTACTCCTCCTCATCACCATTTTGAGCTTCCCTTATCTCAGCGATAATCTCTTTACACTCATCCTCTTCAATATCTCCACTTTTAATATCATCTAAAATATTTTCAAGTTCAGATTTAAACTCACGAAGCTCCTCTATCTCATCTTTTTGTTCATCAGTAGCATTTTTTTCATCAACTATCTGCTCAAAAATCTCATCTAGTCTATCCTCTATATCTGGGATAACCTCTCTTGTCAAAACTCTCTCTAACTCTAGTAAATATGACATATCTTTACCTTTTTTAAAATCTAATATGCAATAATACAATAAAAAAAGGTTATCATGAACTTTTATGCAGTTATCATAGGCACTGAGATATTAAATAGTAGGCGTGAAGATAAACACTTTGATTTTCTAAAAAATGAGTTAGCAAAATACGGTCACGAACTCTTTGCATCGTTTATCATAAAAGATGATAGAGAGCTTATGAAAAATATATATGAACTTGTAAAAAATGATAAAAATTCCATTCTATTTTCGTTTGGAGGGATTGGTTCAACTCCTGATGATCTTACAAGGGAGATAGCAGCACAGGTCTTTACATCAAAACCACTAAAATCAAATAAGAAGTTTAAACAAGATATTTTAGATAAGTTTGGTGAAGATGCATACCCACACAGAATCCACATGGCAGATCTACCTGAAAACTCTGAACTCATCTTTAACCCAGTAAATAATATGTCTGCATTTTCACTTCAAAACAGATTTTTCTTTGTCCCAGGTTTCCCATCTATGGCACATCCGATGTTACAAGATGTGATAGCAAAAAATTTCTCTATCTCAAAAACAAAATAC
>JAFGVR010000045.1 GCA_016937915.1 Campylobacterales bacterium
GTTTGTAAATGGTTGTTCATGATTAGTACCCCTTGTTAAGGTTGTAGATAGAATTAAAAGTGGGATAAAATCCCACTTGAAGTTTAAAAAAATATTAGATAACGCAAAATGAACAAAGTCCATTTTACTACGCTAGCCGCTATGGTACTAAAGTCTTTCTCTTTTAGAGAAAGGACTTCTTGCAGTTATGCAAGAAGTCTATCTTAGTTTAGCAAAAACTTCCTGTGCGTCTAGTTTTTCCCATGGATAATCACTCTGACCAACTTGTCCACGAGCTGCTACATCTGCATAAAGAAAACTCTTAGCACATGGCTTATCTAGTCCAAATTTATTTGTTATCCAGTTAGGTGTCAATGAAAAATTCTCACTTACAAAACTTGATAGTTTGTCATCATCAAGACCTTCACTTACAGTCCCATAAGTATCTACAGCTACTGAAGTTGGTTTTGCTACCCCTATAGCGTAAGAGATTTGGACATTACATTTTTTTGCAAATCCACAAGCTACTATATGTTTAGCTATCCATCTTGCAGCATAAAGTCCACTTCTATCAACTTTAGTGTAATCTTTTGAGCTTTGAGCCCCACCACCAATAGGTGCATACCCACCAAAACTATCAACTATAAGTTTACGACCAGTTAATCCACTATCATGTAGTGGTGAATGGTTTACATATCTACCAGTTGGGTTTAAGTGAACTATCGTTTTTTTAGGATCATACAAATCAGTTGGAAGTCCCGTATCATCTATTAGACCTTGAAGAAGTTCTCTAACTTCAGTTATATCCATATTTTCATTTGATGGAGCCGATACCACAATAGTATGGATAGACTGAGGCTCACAATTTTCAAAGTTCTCTTTAGTTCCATAATCAAGTGTTACTTGAGTTTTTATATCAACACCTAGTTTATGGTTGTGTTTTAGTGCGTAGTTATAAACCTTATCACAAATCATCCTAGCGTAAGTGATGGCTGCTGGCATATAATCAGCTGTTTCATTTGATGCATAACCAAACATGATGCCTTGATCCCCAGCACCTATTTCACCATCTTCTTGATCAACTCCCTGATTTATATCTGGTGATTGACGATTTAGTAGAACTTGAACCTCTACATCTTCAGGGTAAAGACACTGTTCTTTTGTAAAAGCACTTTTTCCATCATATCCAATTTTAATCAAAGCATCTCTTACTATCTGCTCATAATCTTGTATCGAAAGATTCGCTTTTGATGTAACTTCACCACCGATAACTACATGTTTACCAGCTACAAAAACTTCACTAGCCACCCTACTTTTAGAGTCCTCTATGATTAATCTATCAACTATACTATCAGCAATTATATCTGCACACTTATCTGGGTGTCCTGGGCTTACAACTTCACTTGTAAATAAATACATTTTTTTCCTTGAGTTATTATCAGATGAGTTTATCATCTAGTTTGAAAAGTTTTTCTACTTCTCGTATCTTCATAAAATAGGTATCAACCTAAAACCTCTAATTCATCTGTATATTTTTTCTCACAATACGGTTCGTACGATGATTTATAAATAGCGTAATGCTCAGATGCCTTATGTCCATCTAAAGCTGCCTCATCACGCCAAGTCTCTACAGCCATAAACTTTTTTAGATTATTTTCATAAACAAAAATCTCATAAAATATACAACCATCTTCCATCTTACTAGATTTAACCATAGCACTCAAAAGCTCTTTCATCTTGGCTTCACAACCATCTTTTGCAATGAAAGTAACTCTTTTTGTTATCGTCATATCAGCTCCCTAATTTTGATTTGGGTAATTATAGCTTATAATGATAAAAACACTATTAGGTTGCACTTTGGACATAATTTTACGCATCGAAGATATAATTGAAAAAAATGGTTCGGACTTTGAACTTAGCAAACTTTTTAAAGAGTATATAAAAGAGTATAAAAGCTCCTTAAATGAGATATTTGAAAAAAATCAGGGCAAAGACTTTTTAGTAAAACACACAAAAACACTTGATTCTGTACTATCTTTAATGTACAAAACCATCCTTAGACGCCTCTTTGGAAACTATCTTCCGATGCGAAACTCTATCCCCATAGCAATAGTAGCACTTGGAAGTTATGGTCGTGAACAACTCAGTGTACACAGTGATATAGATATTCTTATAGCTTATGAAGATATTGAAGGGTTTAATACAAAACTCATCATTGAAAAACTTTTTTACATGGCTTTAGATGCTGGTCTAAAACTTGGGCATCGTGTCCACGAAGTTAGTGATCTATTTAAAGCAAGTAATGAAGATGTAACAATAAAAACCGCTTTGATGGAAGCTAGACTTGTAACTGGTTCAACATTTATCTGGCATGATACAACAAGAGAATTAAATAAAATAAGATTATATAATCAAAAAGAGTTTATACTAGAAAAAGTTCAAGAAGCTCAAATAAGGAGAAAAAAATATCCTAAAACTATGGAACCAAACATAAAAGAGAGTGTTGGAGGGCTAAGGGATGCGAACCTACTTTTTTGGATAGCTCATAGCATTTATAATGTAAAAACTTTAAAAGATCTAACGAATGTGGTATTTTCAGAAGATGAATACAAAGAATATAGAATAGCACTTGAACTTCTTTTTAGAGTTAGAAGTGCATTGCATCTTATAACAAACAAACAAGAGGACAGACTTCTTTTAGAATATATGCCACAAATAACGAAGCTACTTGGTTTTAAAGATGAACAAAAGATGGCTAGTAAAGTTTTAGAAGCTCTTTGGCGTATAAATAATTTTACTCAGATATTTGTTAAAAAAATGGTTAGACCATATATAGTTGATAAAAGCTATATAAAAAAATTTAAACACTCAATGGTTCAAAAAGGGATATATGAACTAGATGGGAGATTATTTGCATCTTATAATCTCAAACCACTACCTCTTAATAAACTTTTGGAGATTTTAAATTCGCTTGAAGATAAACCATACCGCTTTGATGCAGGTTTTTTGAATCAATTCACATACACAAAAGTGTCCCATCCACTCAAAAAAACAACTCTAAAACTTATCAAAGAGCTTTTCCAAAGAGAGCATACTTACGATTTTTTAAGACTTTTTTACGATGCAGGGATACTTCATGAACTTTTTATAAACTTTAGAAAAGTTATGCATCTGCCACAGTTTGACGGCTACCATACATATCCTGTAGATATACATTCGCTAGAGTGTATAAAAGCTTTAGAAAATATAGAGGAAAATTTTTTAAAACAACTCTATATTGAACTAACTCCAGATGAGAAAACAGTTTTAAAAATCATAACTTTATTTCATGACACAGGTAAAGGTCGCAAACAAGACCACAGTGAAGTTGGAGCTAAACTGATTTTACCATTTATGAAAAAATTAAACTTTAATGATGAGCTTTGTGAACGCTCTGTCATAATTGTAAAATACCACACCCTCATGAGCAGTGTAGCATTTAAAGAAAACATCTATAATGAAAAAACATTATATAAATTTATGTCTAATATAAAAGATAGCAAAAATCTAAAACTCCTATATATCCTCACTTATTCGGATATAAACGGAGTTGGTGGAAATGCATATAATAGTTTTAACTCTGAACTTTTACACGAACTTTATAAAAATGCTATAGAGATAGCTACAAATAGTGACAGGATAACTGATGCTAAAAAAAGGATGCTAATTGAGAAAAAAGTAAAAAACAGTGAAAACTTCAAATCATTACCTACAATTTTGCAAAAAAAGATTTTAAGAGTTGAGTCAAATCTATTTTACTTCAAACACTCCCCTGATGAGATAATAGAGATAGCAAACACCGCAAAAGAGACTAACGATTACCAATTTTTTATAGATACAAAAAATGCCTTAAATATAGAGATATATAGAAAAATACCAATAAACATAGGTTATCTTTTATCAAAACTTAGCCATTTGGATGTTGGTAGCATGGAGATATTTACCCTTTTTGACAATATCAAATATTTTAAAATTCAGTTGAAAATGAATATAACAGATGATGAAGTTTATGATGTAGAACATATTGTACAAAACGCTTTTGATATGCAAAGAGATGTAGAACTAAGAGATATAAATATAAAAAGAGATGAGATAAATATAGATTGTGAACACTCGATGACACACGCTGAAATAACTGTAAATACAAAAAATCAGATAGGTCTTTTAGCTTACATAATGGATTGCTTTGAAAAACTTAGTATAAATATTGTTACGGCTAAGATACACTCTACAAAACATAAAGTAAAAGATAGTTTCTTAATGGAAAAACAACATAGTATATGTGATAATGTTGAGCAAATTTATAAAATATTAACTAAAGGTAAATAAGTATGTGTGGAATAGTTGGTTATTTGGGTCAAAAAAATACTAAAGAGATTTTACTATCAGGTCTAAAAGAGTTAGAATACCGCGGATATGATAGTGCTGGGATAGCTGTTTTAAGTTGTGATGAGTTTGTGAACTTCAAAGCTGTTGGGAAACTGATAAACCTAGAGGAAAAAACCAAAAACTACACAACAAACAACTTTGCAATTGGCATCGGTCACACAAGATGGGCTACTCATGGAAAACCAACTGAGCTAAATGCTCACCCACATACAGGTGAAAGCTCTTATGTGGTTCATAATGGCATCATAGAAAACTATGCAGAGATAAAAAAAGAGTTAGAAGCTGATGGTGTAAAATTTTTAAGTCAAACAGACACTGAAGTTATAGTGCATCTTTTTGAAAAAAATCTAAAAACAGCTACATCAGCCTTTGAAGCATTTAAAGAAACTATAAAAACACTTGATGGAGCTTATGCAACTTTGCTAGTTACAAAAAGTGAAGATAAAACAATATTTTTTGCAAAAAATGGCTCCCCGATGCTTATAGGGATAGATAAAGATAATGAAAAATATTTTGCTTCATCAGACTCTCCACTTATAGGGTATTGTGAAAGTGTTAACTATTTTGATGATGGTGATTATGGATATGTAAATATGGATGAAGTTGTTATCTATAATAAAGATGATAAAAAAACAGAACCATCATTTAAACCTTTATCAAAAGATAAACTTTCAGCTCAAAAAGATGGATTTAGATTTTTTATGGAAAAAGAGATTTATGAGCAATCTCATGTAATATCTGATACATTAATGGGAAGATTATCTGAAAATGAGATTATTTTTGAAGAGTTAGATAAAAATTTATTTAATGGCATCAATGAGATAAAACTTTGTGCATGTGGAACATCGTACCACTCAGCACTTACGGCTTCATA
>JAFGVR010000005.1 GCA_016937915.1 Campylobacterales bacterium
CCACATATAAAAGTTTTCCAAATATCTGAGCAACCAGTTGAGTTTGATTTTCATGGCAAAAAAGTTTTATTTGCTCATGGTGATATAGATTCCCCATTTTTGTATAGAATTTATGTTTCAATAATACGCAATAGATTTATCCTCTATTTTTTAGATAAATTAAATAGATTGCTTAAAAATATGATACTAAATAAACTAGATACTTATTTAGCTAAAAAAGAGGATTGTAACGATTTTGAAAATTTTAGGGCTTTTATAGAAAAAAGATTAGCTAAAAAATATAGTTGTTATTATTTTATAGAGGGGCATTTTCATCAAAATAAAACGATAATTTTTGAAGATTTTAGCTATATAAACATTGGTGCTTTTGCTTGCAATCAAAGATATTTTAGTGTAGAATCTTTGCAAAAGTTAGAATTAACTCAAGAGAAATATTCTTAAAAGGAGAGGTCGTGGCTCATGATGATGGTTTGAAAGTTGGTTCAAATGAGATGGAGCTTGTTGACTTTAGAATCTTTAAAAAAGATAGTCGTGGTGGCGTATATGAAGGTATATACGGCATCAATGTATCTAAAGTACGAGAGATTATAAAAGTTCCTACACTCACAGAACTACCAGGGACTCCAGAGTTTATAGAGGGTATATTTGATCTGCGTGAAGTGGTGATACCTGTTGTAAACTTAGCAAAATGGATGGGTGTTGAGGAGCCTGAAGGTGTTGCAAAAACATCAAAGGTTATCATTACAGAGTTTAATAATGTACTCATAGGTTTCATAGTTCACGATACTAAAAGGATAAGAAGAATCTCTTGGGGCGATATAGAGCCATCAACATTTTCTTCATCTTCTTCTGGTATGGATAGCAGTAAGATAACTGGTGTTACTAAGATAGAGGGCGATAGTGTACTTTTAATCCTTGACTTAGAGAGTGTAGTTATGGATTTGGGTCTTTATGAACCAGATATAGACGATGGAAGTCATAGTGTAGCAGATAGTTTTTCTGGACTTGCACTTATTTTAGATGATAGTGCTACTGCTAGGAAGATAGTAAAAGATGCACTTATGAAGATGGGTTTTGATGTTGTGGAAGCTGGTGATGGTCAAGAGGGACTTGATAAACTAAATGATATATATGCTAATTATGGCGAAAATATAACTAAACATCTAAAAATCATTATCTCAGATGTAGAGATGCCAAAAATGGATGGTTTTCACTTTGCTGCAAATGCTAAAGATGATCCTAGATTTAGTAAGATACCTATAGTTTTCAACTCTTCTATTAGTGATCATTTTAGTGAATTAAGAGGTAAAGAAGCAGGTGGAGAAGGTTATCTTGTCAAATTTCAAGGTACTCAATTTTATGATGAAGTAGCACGAGTTGTGCGTGCTCATATGAACTAGGAGGATAAATATGGATGAATTTCAGGAAATACTACAGGACTTTTTAGTTGAGTCTTTTGAGCTAGTTGAAAAACTAGATGAAGATTTAGTTGAATTAGAATCAAATCCAGAAGATTTAGAACTTTTAAATGGTATATTTAGGGTTGCTCATACAGTAAAAGGTGCTTCATCATTTTTAAATATGGATGTTTTAACTCACCTTACTCACCATATGGAAAATATCTTAAATAAAGCTAGACATGGTGAGCTTGTTATAACTCCAGATGTAATGGATGTTATCTTAGAATCAGTTGATTTGATGAAAAAACTTTTAGAGACTATTCGCGACACCAGTACAGATGCTGGTCTTGATGTTTCTGCTTGTGTAGCTAGACTTGATAAGATAGATGGTGGTGATGGTCATGTAGAAGCTCCAGTATCTGAAGCTCCAGCTCCAAAAGAGGAAGTGGCAGCTCCTGCTCCAGTACAAGAGGTGCAAGAGAATGAAGATGAACCTGATTATGACAACATGAGCGATGATGATGTTGAAAAAGAGATAGCAAGACTTCTTGAACAACGCCAAGCTGAAGATAGAGCAAAAAGAGAAGCTAAGATAGCTGCTGGTGAGTCTGTTCCAACCCCTCCCCCATCTCCTAGTGATGAAGAACCAAAACCAACCCCTAAGCCAACACCAGCTCCACCAAAACCTACACCAACAGCGGCACCAAAAAGAGCCTCTTCAAGAAGTACTGATGATGATGAAGATTCACCAAAAGCAGCAGCTCCAGCTAAAAAACAAGCTGCTCCAGAACAAACTATCCGTGTTGATGTTAAGAGACTTGACCACCTTATGAACCTTATTGGTGAGCTTGTTCTTGCTAAAAATAGACTTATCAAGATTAATGATGATATGGAAGATAGATATGAGGGTGAAGAATTTTTAGAAGAATTAAATCAAGTAGTATCTATCGTTTCACTTGTAACTACTGATCTTCAAATAGCGGTTATGAAAACAAGAATGCTTCCTGTTGGAAAAGTGTTTAATAAGTTCCCAAGGATGATTCGTGACTTGACTCGTGAGCTTGATAAGAAGATAGACCTTCAGATATCTGGTGAAGAGACTGAACTTGATAAATCTATCGTTGAGGAGATAGGTGATCCACTTGTTCACATCATTAGAAACTCATGTGACCATGGTGTTGAAAAACCTGAAGTTCGTGCTGGTCTTGGTAAACCAGAAATGGGTACAATTCAGTTAAAAGCATATAATGAAGGTAACCAAATCGTTATCCAAATAGATGATGATGGTAAAGGTTTGGATGCTGGAATGTTAAAAGACAGATGTTTGGAAAAAGGTCTTATAACAGAAAAAGAAGCTGATATTATGAGTGAAAAAGATGCTTTTGCACTTATATTTAAACCTGGTTTCTCAACGGCAGCTGCAGTTACAAATGTTAGTGGTCGTGGTGTTGGGATGGATGTTGTTAAAACAAACATCGAAAAACTAAACGGTATTATAGACATAGATAGTGAAGTTGGTGTTGGAACTACTATTAAGCTTAAAATTCCTCTAACTTTAGCTATTATCCAAGCACTTCTTGTTGGTGTTCAAGAGGAGACTTATGCTATCCCACTAGCATCTGTTATGGAGACTGTTAGAATCTCAACTGATGAGATATATACAGTTGAGGGTAAAAGTGTTATGAGACTTCGTGAAGATGTTTTATCACTTGTTCATATAGGTGATATCTTTGAAGTTGAACGCATCATGGAGAGCAGTGATTACGCTTATGTAGTTGTTCTTGGTGTTGGAGCTCAAAAACTTGGACTTCTTGTTGATACTCTTGTTGGTCAAGAGGAGATAGTTATCAAGTCTTTAGGTGAATACCTAAAAGGGATAGATGGGATCGCAGGTGCTACAATTAGAGGCGATGGTGGAGTTACACTTATCGTTGATGTCGTTGCACTTATGGAGATGGCAAGAAATGTTAAAACTACCACTATGATCTCAGATGCTACAAGTGGACCTAGTAAGACAAAGTCAAAAGATAAACCATCTGATTATACTATCATGATAGTTGATGATTCTAAAACAGATAGAATGATAATGACAAAAGCTTTAGAATCGTTAGGTGTAACTCTTGTAGAGGCTGTTGATGGTCAAGATGCATTAAGTAAACTAAGAGATGGAAGTCACGATTTTGATGCAATGCTTATAGACATTGAGATGCCAAGAATGGATGGTTATACTTTAGCTGGTGAGATTAAAAAATATAATAAATATAAAAACTTACCACTAATAGCAGTAACTTCTAGAACAGGTAAATCAGATCGTATGCGTGGTGTTGAGGTTGGTATGGTTGAGTATATAACTAAACCTTATTCGGCTGACTATTTATCTAGTGTCGTATCTAGAAATATTAACTTTAAATTTTAAAGCAGGAGTGAATTATGAGCGATAAATTAAAAGAAGTTATTAATAAACAAG
>JAFGVR010000046.1 GCA_016937915.1 Campylobacterales bacterium
AACTTTGATGAAGAAAAAGCAAATCAGTTTGGTCTAAAAAAACAAGCTTTAAATCAACTAACACAACAATCTCTTATACTAAATTTAGCAAAAGAGTATGATCTTAAAGTTAGTGATGAAGAGCTTTTAGAGGAGATAAAACAACAAGAGTTTTTTTTCAAAGATGGTGCATTTGACAAAGGGATATACAAAGAAGTTCTCTCTAGAAATAATCTTAGTATAAAAGAGTATGAAGATGATGTTAGAAAACAACTTTTGATACAAAAAACATTAAAACTTTTCCCAACCGATGTAAGTGAAAATGAAAAAGAGATTTTATCTACTTTGCTAAATATAGCTGATAAAATAAGTTATAAAATCTTAGATCCTCTAGAGATTCCTGTGGATGTAGAAGAAAAAGAACTAAAAGAGTTTTGGGAAGGTATAAAGCAACAATTTATGAGTGATGTTAGTTACGATATAGAATATATAAAGCATGAAAATATATCAGGTAACTATGATGAGAAAACAATAACTGCTTACTATGAAGAGAATAAAAACTCCATAAAAGATGAAAATGGAAAGATCATACCTCTAGAACAAGCAAAAGAGTTTATAGTATCTGCACTAAATGAAAAAGCAACAAAAAAAGAAGCTTTAAAAGGGTATATAGATTATAAGAAAAATCAACTTGAAAAAAGTCTAACAACCCAAACTGTTACAATCTCATCAGCTCAAAATATATTTAATAATGAGATACTTGAAAAAATATCTGATCTTACTATCACTTCCCCATTTTTAAAACCTATCTTAAGTGATGGTTATTATTACACTATAAAACTTTTAAAAATAAACCCTTCACAAATAAAAAGTTTTGAAGATGTTAAAAATGAGGTGACACCACTTTATGAAAAACAAAAAAGAGATGAAAAACTACTAGAACTAGCAAAAAAATCTGTAGGTAATTTTAAAGGTAAAACAACAAATTTTATAACTAGCTCCGATATAAAAGAGTTCAGTGAATTAGAAGAGAGTGAAGCTTCTGAATTTTTAATGGAACTTTTTAATCAAACACAAAAAGATGGTTTTATAACACTTAGAGATGGGAAAATTATACTGTTTAGTATTTTGGAACAAAAGTTGCTCAAAGATGCTAAAGATGTAAATGATATTGCCGATAGTGTAGCAAAGTTGAAAAACGGTATCTTTAATGAAGGTTTAATTAATAATCTTCAAAAAAAATATAAAACTGAGATTTTTATCGAAGGACTCTAAATTGAGTAGAACTATTTTAGCCATAGATGTTGGATCTACAAAAGTATGTGCAATTATCGCTCAAGTTAATGAAAATGATGACATATCCATAATAGGTGCTGGTACGAGTAAAGCTCAAGGGCTTAGAAAAGGTAGCATCACAAATATAGAATTAGCTTCAAAATCTATCCGTCAGGCTGTAGGAGATGCAAAAAGGGTATCTGGTAGTGATATCAAAACTGCTGTTGTATCTATTAGCGGTGCATATACAAAAAGTTTAAATTCCAATGGAATTGTTAATATACCAAATAAAGAGATAACTTTTAAAGAGATAGAGAGGGTTATGCACACCTCTTTATATAATGCAAATATACCTAATGAATATGAGATACTACATGCTTTACCATTTAATTTTAAAGTTGATGATCAAGATTTCATAGATGATCCTCTTGGTATGAATGCTTCAAGACTTGAAGTAGATACACATATAATCACAACTCAAAAATCAAATCTAAATAACCTTAAAAAAGCTGTTCGCGGTGCTGGTATAGAGATAGAAAATATCGTATTAAATAGCTACGCTTCATCTATAGCAGTTTTAAATGATGATGAAAAAGAGCTAGGTGTTGCAGTTATAGATATGGGTGGAAATACATCAAATATAACTATACACTCTGGAAACTCTATAAGATACAATGAATTTTTAGGTGTTGGTTCATATCACATCACAAACGACTTATCAATGGCTCTTCATACACCTCTAAATGTAGCTGATAATATAAAATTAACTCATGGTTCACTCTTAAGCCCTAGCAATGATCTTATAGAGATACCTGTTATAGGTGATAAAAATGAATCTCATGAGGTATCTTTAGAAGTTGTTCATAATGTTATTTTTGCTAGAGTAGAAGAAACACTTATGATTTTAGCTCAGTTTATAGAAAACAGCGGTCTTAAAGATCAACTGGGAGCTGGAATAGTTTTAACTGGTGGATTTTCAAAAATGGATGGTATAAGAGACTTAGCTATGGGCACTTTTGTATCCCTGCCAGTTCGTCTTGCAAAACCAAAAAACATGGATGGACTTTTTGAAAATATCACTGGCCCTGAATATTCTAGTGCGGTTGGTTTGCTTATGTACACACATTCCGCATATACACCGTATGAGATAGATGTAAATAAAAAAGTTAGACATAAAAATGAGATATCAAATGATGAGATAAGTGTCAACTTTCTAAAAGAACCAGATATCCCTATAGCAAATATACAAGAAGAAAAACAAAAAAATGACAAAATAATGTCTATAGAAGAAAAAAAAGAAAAAAAATCTGATGAGCCAAGTGCAGTAAAAAAACTTATGAATTGGGCTACACAGTTATTTTAAAGGAGCAAAGATGGAACCGTTTACAATAGAAGAGATAAAACATACAAATGGTGCAAGGATAATCGCTGTAGGTGTAGGTGGTGGTGGTGGAAACATGATAGGCCACATGCTAAGAGAAGGTGTTAGTGGAATAGAGATGATTATGATAAACACTGATGCACAAGTTTTAAGTGAAGCTGTAGAAGCTTCTAAAATACAAATAGGTACGAAACTAACTAAAGGCCTTGGTGCTGGTATGAAACCAGAAGTTGGTAAAGATTCTGCACTTGAGAACTATGAAGATATAAAAGAGGCACTAACTGGTGCTGATATAGTTTTTATCTCAGCAGGTCTTGGTGGAGGTACTGGAACTGGTGCTGCTCCTGTTGTTGCTAAAATAGCAAAAGAGCTCGGTGCTTTAACAATATCTGTAGTAACAAAGCCTTTTATGTTTGAAGGTAAAAAGAGATTAAAACTTGCACAAGATGGATTAGAAGAGCTTAAAAAAGAGAGTGATTCTATAGTTGTTATACCAAACGATAGACTTTTATCTATCATAGATAAAAAACTAGGGATCAAAGAAAGCTTCAAAATTGTAGATAGTGTATTATCTCAAGCTGTAAGTGGTACATCTGGAATTATACTTTCATCTGGTGATAACGATATAAATCTTGACTTTGCTGACCTAAAAACAGTTATGAATCACAAAGGTATGGCTTTAATGGGAGTTGGTGAACATGAGGGTGAAAATGCTGCTTATGAAGCTATCAAAGCTGCTATTGAATCTCCACTACTTGATAATATGTCTATAAATGGTGCTCTTGGTGTTTTAGTACATTTTAAAATCCATCCAGACTTTCCAATAATGGAAATTTATGAAGCTATGAATGTTGTAAATGAGAGTGCTGATGATAATGCAGATATAATATTTGGTACATCTACAGATGATACATTAAGTGAAAATTATGTAAAAATAACTATAGTAGCTACAGGGTTTGACAAGGAAAAACCTGAACCTCAAAGCAAAAATAATGAAGACTATATAAATGAAGTTCCAGCTGAGCAAATTCGTCAAAAAGCTCGTAAGCGTATAGTAGTTGGTGGAGGAATGGATAGTGACTATCTAGATGTTCCAGCATATTTAAGACTTCAACAAGACTAAGGGATAAAAACCTTAGCTTGATGAATCATCTTAATCTAAGTAACATTAATCTTCTAATAAATAAAACAACTAAAGCCACTGCTAAAAATTTAAAATCTATCTCACTTGCTATATGGATATTTTCAAATGTATCACTTTTAGTAGCCTCTTCACCTAGCATCTGCATAGCTATTATTTTTGGTGTGTAAACTGCACTAAACATAAGTGATGTAAATATAACTGTAATAGAAGCTCCAAAAGCTATAGCATCCCTTTGCCCCATCTTATACCAATAAGTCTCATAAGCAAGTACAAAAAAAGCTATAAAATAGATCCAATAACTAAATCTTCTAAATATCTCAGCCATAATAATACCTGAGTTATAATGACCTAGCAAAACATCCATCCCTAATCTATCTGCATTAAAAATCACTGGTGCAGCAAAAGCACCCAAAGTAAA
>JAFGVR010000047.1 GCA_016937915.1 Campylobacterales bacterium
AACCCCATGTAGCATACCAGCTATTTTGACAGCTAAAGGGTAACCAGCCATATATTTTAATGGCATAGCAACAAAAAGCAGTAATATATAAGAATATCCCTCAAATGTATTTATAAGTGAAAATTTCTTTATGATTTCTTTATCCATATTACCTCGTTTTTTAAATTTAGTGGAATTATATAACCAAAAGGTAACATACTAGATAACATTTTAAATCTACAAAGTGGATTAAAATTTTTTTTAAACATCTTTATAATATACTAGGTGTGCAAATTATGTTAAAAAGGTAAATTAATGGAAACTAACCTCGTAGTAGAGGGAGTTAAGTTTATGTTTTTAGGGATGGGTACTGTTTTTCTATTCCTAATTATTTTGATATTTCTTATGAATGTGATGTCAAATCTTGTACATAAACTATTCCCTGAACCACAGGCAAACGATACTGCACAAGCTAATAGTAGTGCTAATAATGACAACAAAAAGGTGATAGCTGCCATTACAGCGGCCATTGCTCACCATAGACAACAAGGTTAAGGATTAAAATGGCTAAAAAATTTATAGATATAATGGATACAACTTTTAGAGATGGTTTTCAGTCAGTTTTTGGTGGTCGTGTACTTATGGATGACTTTTTTCCAGCTGTTGAAGCTGCAAAAAAAGCTGGTATAAATCACTTTGAATTTGGTGGAGGGGCAAGATTTCAATCTTTATACTTCTATCTTCGTGAAGATGCGTTTGAGATGATGGATAAATTCCGTAAAATTGTAGGTCCAGACGCAAACTTACAAACTCTAGCTCGTGGTGTAAACACAGTTATGCTAGATACTGGTTCAAAAGAGCTAATTGATCTTCACGCAAAACTTTTCAAAAAACATGGTACTACAACTATTCGTAACTTTGATGCATTAAATGATGTTGAAAACTTAAAGTATTCAGCTGAAAGAATCACGCATCATGGACTAAAACACGAAGTGGTTGTAACTATGATGGATCTACCTCCTGGATGTAAAGGTGCTCATGATGTTGAGTTTTATGAGAAAACTCTTCGTGAGATTTTAGACAGTGGCATCCCTTACACTAGTATCGCTTTTAAAGATGCATCTGGTACTTCAAATCCTCAAAAAGTTTATGAGACTATCAGAATGGCAAGAAAACTTGTAGGTGAAGATACTCACATCCGTATGCATACACATGAAACGGCTGGTGTTTCAGTTTCTGCTTATATGGCAGCACTTGAAGCTGGTGCTGATGGAATCGACCTTGCTGCTGCACCTGTAAGTGGTGGAACAAGTCAGCCAGATATCTTAACTATGCTTCACGCTACTAAGGGTATGGATTTTGATCTTGGTGGTTTAGAGATAGATAAAATCTTAACTTATGAAAAAGAGTTGCAACACTGTTTAGAAGATTATTTTATGCCACCAGAAGCTACTATGGTTTCCCCTGTTATTCCATTCTCACCGATGCCAGGTGGTGCACTTACTGCAAATACTCAAATGATGCGTGATAATGGCATCATGGATAGATTCCCTGAAGTTATAGCAGCTATGCAAGAGGTAGTTGAGAAGGGTGGTTATGGAACAAGTGTAACTCCAGTATCACAGTTTTACTTTCAACAAGCTCTTAATAATGTAATGCAAGGTCCATGGAAAGCGATAGCACCTGGTTATGGAAAAATGGTACTTGGTTACTTTGGTAAAACTCCAGTAGCACCAGATGCTGAAGTTGTAAAGATAGCTTCAGAGAAGTTAGGTTTAGAGCCAACAACTGAAAATGCTTTAGATATCGCAAATGCTGATGAGACAAAATCTCTTCAAAATGCTATAGATAAACTAAAAGCTGAAGATATCGAGATAACAGAAGAAAATATCTTCATAGCAGCAGCATGTCAAGAAAAAGGTATCGCTTTTCTTAAAGGTAAAGGCGAGTTAAATGTTAGAAAAATATCTCAAATGAAAAAAGATTGTGAAGGAAAATCAAATATGGCAAATGGTAGTTATACAGTAGTAGTAAATGGTGAGAAGTTCAGTGTTCAAGTTGCAGAGGGTGATGCAGATATCCAAGTAACAGCGGTAAATGGTGAGAGTGCAGCTACATCAGCTCCTAAAGCTGCAGTTTCTGGTGGAAAAGGTGAGGCTATCAAAGCTTTATTACCAGGTAATGTTTGGAAAATAGTTGCTAATCCAGGTCAGAGTGTAAATGAGGGTGATGTGATTATGATTTTAGAATCTATGAAAATGGAGATAGATGTAGTAGCACCTCGTGGTGGTGTTATCAAGTCTATCAATGTAGCTACTAACGATAAAGTAGTAGAAGGTCAAGTCGTAGCAGAAATAGGGTAATTTATGAAAAATATTATAATTAAACTATTGGCATTATTCGTCTTTATCGGTTTTGGTAATGCTTATGCTTCAGATGCAGCTCATGCTGCTCCTGAGCATATCTCTACTCATCAAGAGGAGACTTATCAAGCTAGACCTTTTAGTGAGATGATAGGTGGATTTTTGGCTTCAACTGGTATAAATGCTTTGATAAATCCAGATCCAAATGAGTTAAATGCTCATGATGAGCCTATGAGTGACTTTCATAAAACATGGGGTCGTGTTATTATGATTTTGGTTACATTTTTACTGTTTTGGTTAGCTATTAAAAAAGGTTTTGAGCCATTATTACTTCTTCCAATCGGTTTTGGTGGATTGTTAGCTAATATCCCAGTAGCAGGTATTGCAGGACATGATGGATTTTTAGGTATCATTTATACAATGGGTCTATCAAATCAGTTGTTCCCAATCCTTATATTTATGGGTGTTGGTGCCATGACAGATTTTGGTCCACTTTTATCAAATCCTAAAACTGCATTACTTGGTGGTGCTGCTCAGTTTGGTATATTTGGTACACTTGTTGGTGCGGTTGCACTTGCAGAGATGGGTATAGTTGATTTTACCCTAAAACAAGCATCTGCTATCTCTATAATCGGTGGAGCTGATGGTCCTACATCTATATTTATAGCTACTACACTTGCTCCTGAACTTCTTGGTGCTATTGCGGTTGCATCATATAGTTATATGGCGATGGTACCTATCATTCAACCACCAATTATGAAAGCTTTAACAACAGAAGCTGAGAGAAAAATAAAGATGACTACTCTTCGTCATGTATCTCGTATAGAAAAACTTGTATTTCCTCTTATGGTTTTAGTTCTTGCTATTTTAGTTCTTCCAGATTCTACACCACTTATTGGTGCATTTATGTTTGGTAACTTCTTAAAAGAGTCAGGTGTGGTTGATAGACTTTCAGATACTATGCAAAATGCACTTATAAATATAGTTACTATATTCTTAGGTTTAGCAGTTGGTTCAAAACTAGCAGCTGATCAGTTCCTTGTTGGTGAGACTTTAGCAATTCTAGCTCTTGGTATTGTAGCATTCTCTGCTGGTACTGCAGCTGGTGTTATCATGGCAAAAATCATGAACCTTTTCCCAGGTCATAAAATAAACCCACTAATTGGTTCAGCTGGAGTTTCAGCAGTACCTATGGCAGCTCGTGTATCAAATAAAGTTGGTATGGAGTATGACAGAAGTAACATGCTTCTAATGCATGCAATGGGTCCAAATGTTGCGGGTGTTATCGGTTCAGCAGTTGCGGCTGGTGTTTTAATCTCTTTATTTCAATAAATTTATATTAGACTTCTTGCAAAATGCAAGGAGTCACTTTTTCATTTTATGAAAAAGTGTAAACTTAGTTTTACTCTTTTTTATATTCAAGTGTACCAGCTATTGCCTCTTTATCGTTTATAAGTTTCTCTATTTGCTCTTTTACTTTGTCAAAACGGTATTGTTCCTTAAAACCTTGTATTCTTCCACCAGAAGCATTTGGATGTCCACCACCATCTACCCACTCTTTTGCTATTGTTGCTACACTTACTTTGTTATTTGCACGAAGACTCATAGTACCTCTATAACTTACATCAACTATAAAATCATAATCAGGATAAGTCGTTAAAAAACCATTGCCTATTATAGAGGTGTTGCCAACCCCATAACTCAAGAAACCTTTGTACCCTTTGTAGTAGATAGTATGAGTAGATCTAAGAGCACCTTGAAGTTCAACTATATATTTAGTAGCTAGATTATCTAAAGTATCGTTTTTATCTTTTTTAAAAAACTCTTTTTTGATGTTATGGATATTATCGTC
>JAFGVR010000006.1 GCA_016937915.1 Campylobacterales bacterium
ACTACTATCACCACTTAAAAGCTTTAAACTATTTATAGCTAAATCACTAGCTTGTTTATTATGAAGTACTGTTATAGCGTTTAATATCTTTTTTGTTAGTTCTGTTTGTGACTCAAGTAGCTTTGAGCAATGGGATGTATTTGTTCTATTTAACTTAGAAACCAAAAAACGGATAAGTTCTGAAACTGTTTTTATGTTGTACTTTGTCAACTCTGCTTGAAACTCTTTATTTAAACTATTTTTAAATTTATCAAGTTGTGTACAATCATCATGAACTATACCAGCTTTTTGTGCCTCTTTACAAAATGCTTCTAGATAAAACTCAGGAGTTACACTCTTCCCCTCTAGTTCCAACCTTTTTATCGCTTTTTTTACAATAGTTTGGATTGTCATACCCATCCCCTAAATAATTTTAATCTTCCTTCATACCCTCAGCAGAAACCTGTGCTAAAAAAGAGTTCAAAGCTTTTTGTGCACTACACTTGATAGCCAAAAACCTCTCTTGGTCACTTATTATAGCATTTGGAGCTATATTAAAATCATAAGTTCCAATAGAAGTATAATTTTTAATCTCAGAATTAGAATATTTTTTGATATACAAAACTATAGTAGTTCTATAAGACACAACATATCCGTTTGCATCGTATTGGACTGGTGTATATAAAGGATCACCTACTTTTAGTTCTAAGTGTGTCTGACTAAAACCTTTTTTTACAAGAGAAGCGTGAAACTTCTCAACTATAGCTGCGTCTATAGAGTCTTTAATAACGACACTATTTTCTGGGTCTTTTGCAGATACTATTACATCAGTACTAACTTTATCACCCAAAACATCTCTTGCAAACTTAGAGCTTGGCTGATAACCGCAAGAGATGAAAAAAAGTGCTATAAAGCTAAGTAAAAATACTCTCAACGCTTACCCTTTTATAACTATGTTTACAAGTTTATTTGGAACATATATCTCTTTTACTATCTCTTTAGCTTCAATCCATTTAGCTCCAGCCTCTTTAGCTAGTGAGATTATTTCATCTTTTGTTGCATCTTTTGCCACTTCTATCTCTGTTCTTGCTTTACCATTAATTGATACACCTAAAGTGATGCTATCTTCTACAAAAACCTCTTGCATAATCTCTTGTTTTTCTAAGTTTTTAAGCCCAAACTTCTCTTTTGAGATCTCCCAACAAGTGTGTGGGATGACAGGCTCCATGATAGAAGTTAGTATCCAATACCCCTCAGTCCAAACATCGGCATTACTTTGAGCATTTAAAGCATTCATAGCTTCCATAACACCAGCTATCATAGTGTTAAAAGTATATCTCTCAGTATAAACCTCTTCTGCTCTTTTTAGTGCTTCATACACTTTTTTACGAGCGAACTTCTCATCTTTTGTAAGTGAGTTATGATCTATGATAGGTTTAGCATCTACAGATGCAGAGTTTGCTGAGCGATCAAAAAATCTTTTGATAAATCTATATGAACCTTCAACTCCGCTATCGTTCCACTCAAGCTCCTGCGTTGGAGGTGCTGCAAAAAGGATAAAAAGTCTTGCAGTATCTGCACCATATTTTGCTATAAGCTCATCAGGGTCAACTGTATTGCCTTTTGATTTACTCATCTTAGCACCATCTTTTAAAACCATCCCTTGAGTTAGAAGTTTATCAAATGGCTCATCAAACTCCAAGTAACCTAAATCACGAAAAACCTTAGTAAAAAATCTTGCATATAAAAGGTGCAAGATAGCATGTTCAATACCTCCGATGTAGTGGTCAACCCCCATCCAGTATTTTATCTGCTCATCTGAAAAAGCCTCTTTTTCCCAGTTTGTTTTAGATGCACAGTATCTTAAAAAGTACCAGCTAGACTCAACAAAAGTATCCATTGTATCGGTCTCACGCACTGCATCTTGACCACATTTTGGACATGAACAGTGTTTCCAAGTTGGGTGTTTCTCTAAAGGATTTCCCTCACCTGTTATCTTGATATCAGCTGGAAGTGCTACAGGAAGGTTCTCTTTTTTCTCCATCACGATGCCACAACTCTCACAGTGAACAAACGGGATAGGTGCACCCCAATATCTCTGACGGCTAACTCCCCAATCTTTTAGTTTATAGTTAGTTGTTTTTTTACCGATGCCATTATTTTCAAAAAGCTCGATTATCTTCTCTTTTGATTCGTTTGAGTCTATTCCATCAAACTCAGCAGAGTTAATTAACTTTCCAACTCCTGTATAAGCCATATAGAGATTTCCATCTATATCTTTTAAATATTCTAATCCTTTTGTTAAATCAGTATCATACGGTTCAATAACTGCATTTATAGGCAAGTCATATTTTTTAGCAAAATCGTAATCTCTATCATCATGAGCAGGAACTGCCATAACAGCACCACTTCCATAATCCATAAGTACAAAATTCGCCACCCATACAGGTACAAGTTTTTTTGTAAGTGGGTGGATAACATTTACACCTAAAGCTACCCCAGATTTCTCTTTTTGTCTATCGATAGATGATGCATTTTTCATCGCATCTATCTGATATATTGTGTGTGAATCCAAAAGGTTGTTCTCACACATATAAGCAACAATTGGGTGTTCAGGTGCAAGAGCAGTATAACTTACACCATAAATCGTATCTGGGCGAGTTGTAAAAACATCAAACTTGCTAAATTTATCGTTTAGTTTAGCTTTACTCTCATCATCAAAATAAAGGTCAAACTCCAAACCGTTTGATTTACCTATCCAGTTTTCTTGCATAGTTAAAACCTGTTTAGGCCATCCACCCTCTAGTTTTTTAAGATCCTCTAAAAGCTCATCAGCATACTGAGTTATCTTGAAGTAGTACTGATTCATATCTTTTTTTACTATTGGGGTATCACATCTCCAACAACACCCATCAATTACCTGCTCATTTGCTAAAACTGTTTGGTCATGTGGACACCAGTTTAAAAAACCTTTTTCACGGTAAAGTAGCCCTTTTTCGTACATATCAATGATGAAACCTTGTTCAAACTTTGTATAAAGTTCATCAGAAGTTGCAAAATTTCTCTCTTTTGAAAATGAAAGACCTAAAGTTGCAAACTCTTTTGTCATATAGTCTATGTTGTCATAAGTCCACTCTTTTGGATCCGCATTGTTTTTTATAGCAGCATTTTCAGCTGGCATCCCAAAACTATCAAAACCTATAGGGTGAAGTACATTGAACTTTTGTTGGCGATAGTATCTTGCAAATGCATCACTGATGGTGTAGTTTCTAACATGCCCCATGTGTAAGCGTCCACTAGGGAAAGGGAACATCGATAAGATATATTTTTTCTCTAAACTAAAATCTTCTACAGGTTCAAAACTTCCGTTTTCATCCCAATATTTTTGCCATTTTGTCTCTATATTTTGTGCGTTGTATTCCAAAAAAATTTCCTTATATATTATTTATACGCAATCAAAGCAAAGCTTC
>JAFGVR010000048.1 GCA_016937915.1 Campylobacterales bacterium
AACTGATTCATGGGGAACTTTTATCTGAGTTTGGATACGAAGTCAACTATATCAAAACAAAAAGAGATTTTTTAAAATATTGCTACCTTCTTTATGCATATAAATTTGAAAATATCTATCCATTTGAATTAAAAAATATAGATAAAAAAAATATTATTAAATACAAAATCAAACTAGCAAAAAACAGTTTTAACTTTTTTAATAAATTAAATTGGTAAGACAATTAAAGGAAAACTATACATGCAAGATATAACTAAAAATTGTGAACTTGGTAATGATTGTTTCATAATAGCACCTGGACCATCTATAAATCATCAAGATTTAACTCTACTAAATGGTAAAACAGTTATGGCTATTAGTGAAATGAATAAACATGATATTTATAAATCCATACCAATAAAATATCATATGTTAAATAGGCAAACCTATCACATATCAAGAAACTATCATCCAGAATACCAAATAGTTGAAAATCTAAAAGTGCAAAATAAAGATATAGATAAAGATACTATCTTAATAGCAGATATACTTGATAAAGAGTTTTTTGAAAAATACTCTTTATTTCAAGATAACAAAATAATATGGAGAAATTATGTAGACTGGAACAGGTCTAAAATTGAAACTATCGATATAAATAATTCACCTAGTTCAAGATTACTAACAGAGAGTGCTATATATGCTGCTTTATTCTTAGGATTTGAAAATATATTTATACTTGGTGCTGATATGGATTATCTTTGTAATGGAATAGAAAGTTACTTTAATACTAAAAAAGTTGCAGGGAGTGTAAAGGTTTTAGGTGATAAAAAGATTCGTCAAATAAGAGGCTGGGATGCTGAAGCTCGTTTAAGTCAACTAAATTACACTATTTTAAAGTTCAAAGCTTTATATGATTACAAAGAAAATATATTTAATCTAAATGCAAACCAAAATACTTATGTAGATACTTTTCCACTAATCAAATATGAGGATATAGTTTTAAATGAGAACTATAAAGAGCTTGTACAAAAGAAAAAAGAGGAGTTTGTAAAGATCCCTGCAATATATACAAAAAGGGAGTTCTCATCATTTTTTAGTTTCTCTTATGAGAAGATATTGTCGTTTAAACAAACTAATAAAAAATATATCATATATGGAAAAGGCTCTTTTGGAGAGACTATAAACAAGCTTGTACCTGAAGTAGTTGTTGGATTTATAGATAAAACTACAGAGTTTATAGATTATGAATATGATTATATTATAATTAGCGTTTTGGGAAGAGAACCAGAGATACTAAACCATTTACTAGAAAAATTCGATATACACAACGATAAAATAATAACTTTTTAAGAGAGAGATATGCAAAGCTTCATTAGACAATATATAGATAATTTAACAGATATTTTAAACAATTTAGATCTAAATTCGATAGAACAGATAAAAGAGGCTTTGGATAGTACGATAAAAAACAACTCTAAGATATATATCATAGGAAATGGTGGAAGTGCAGCAACCGCATCACACATGGCAAATGATCTAAGTGTAGGATTAAAGCTTTATGGCATCAGAAATTTTGATGTTGAAAGTTTGAGTGATAACAGTGCAGTTTGTACAGCTATAGCAAACGATACAGGGTATGAAAATATTTTTTATACTCAGATTAAAGATAAGATAAAACAAGGTGATCTTCTCATCGCTATATCTTGTAGTGGAGATAGTGAGAATATAGTAAAAGCTGTAGAATACGCAAAATCACAAAATGTAAATATTGTCGGTATGACAGGTTTTAGCGGTGGTAAACTAAAAGAGTTGTCAGATATAAATTTTCACATACCAACAAAAGATGGTGAGTATGGTTTAGTAGAAGATGCCCACATGATACTTGACCATATCATCTATAGTTATTATAAATCTTTAAAGTGAGGGATTGTTATGTCAGATAAATACAGTATAGACTCCCACAAGCTTATTTTACATCCAACAAGAGTTTCCAAATGGTACGAGGCTGGTAGTGATTGGGAAAAACTTAAAAAAATATACCCCATCTATGTAGAGATCTCCCCTTATGGAGGATGCAACCATAGATGTACATTTTGTGCATTGGACTATATGGGGTATGAAAACATCGGACTTGAGTTTGATGTTTTAAAAGATACCCTTAGCGATATGGCTAAAAATGGTGTTAAAAGTGTGATGTTTGCTGGTGAGGGTGAACCTTTGCTTTTTAAAGATTTAGACCTTATAGTAGAGCATTGCTCACAAGTTGGGATAGACACATCGCTAACAACAAATTTTGTACCCTCAAATAAAAAGGCGGTTCAGAGGTTTGTAGAGAATTGTTCATGGATAAAAGTGAGTCTTAATGCAGGAACTCCTAAAACTTACGCAGAGGTGCATCAAACAAAAGAGATAGATTTTGAGAGAGTGATGCAAAACCTTAAAAATGCACTAGAGTATAGAAAAGAAAATAATCTAAAATGTACCATAGGTGTACAGATGCTACTTCTTCCTGAGAACAAAGATGAAGCTATAATTTTGGCTAAAAAGTGTAAAGAGTTAGGTGTTGATTATCTGGTGATAAAACCTTACTCTCAGCATCTATCAAGTGAAACTACAAAGTATGAAAATATAGACTATAGCAAGATGATGGATATTCAAGAGGAAGTTGAAGCAGTATCTGATGAAAATTTTAATGTCATCTTTCGTGCAAACACTATGAAAAAGTATGTAGAGAAAAAACAGCCTTATGATAAATGTCACTCAACTCCATTTTTTTGGGGTTATATAGCAGCTGATGGGAAAGTTTTTGGATGCAGTGCATACCTTGGAAAAGATGAGTTTTGTTATGGAAATATCTATGAAAACAGCTTCTCAGAGATATGGGAAGGTGAAAAAAGAGAAAACTCATACAACTACATCCAAAACGAATTAGATATAAAAAACTGCCGTGTAAACTGTAGAATGGATGAAGTAAATCGCTACCTGTGGAGACTTAAAAATCCACAAGACCATGATAATTTTATATAAGGGTAATAGATGAAAGCAATAGTAACAGGTGGAGCTGGGTTTATCGGTTCACATATGGTTGATTTGTTAGTTAAAAACAACTATGAAGTGATAGTTATAGATAACCTAGCAAATGGAAGACTAGACAACATAGAGCATCATAAGGGTAAGATAACTTTTGTTCAAGCTGATATTGGGGATTATGAGACACCATTAGATGAGTATTTTGAAGATGTGGATTATGTGTTTCATTATGCGGCTTTAGCAGACATCGTACCATCAATCAATAACCCTATCAAATACCACAGAGCAAATGTAGATGGGACTATAAGAGTTTTAGAAGCTTCAAGAAAAAGTAAAAACCTTAAAAAGTTTGTATATGCGGCATCTAGTTCATGTTATGGTATCCCAGATGTTTACCCAACCCCTGAAGATACCCCTATAGCACCAGAATACCCTTATGCTCATACTAAAACAGTGGGTGAGCAGTATGTTATGCACTGGGGTCAGCTTTATAACATGCCAGTTATCTCTATGCGTTTTTTCAATGTATATGGCATAAGACACAGAACAAGTGGAACTTATGGGGCAGTATTTGGTGTATTTTTAGCTCAACTACTTAACAACAAACCACTAACAATAGTTGGTGATGGGGAACAAACAAGAGATTTTACTTATGTAACTGATATAGTAGATGCTTGTTATATGGCAAGTCAGAGCGATATAAAACAAGAGATATTTAATGTGGGAAGTGATAACACTTACAGCATCAACTACCTTGTAAAACTTTTGGGTGGAGATAGTGTACATATACCAAAAAGACCAGGTGAGCCTGATTGCACTTATGCAGATATAACAAAGATAAAAACTGTTTTAGGGTGGAAGCCAAAAGTTAGTTTTGAAGATGGTGTTAAAATCATGCTTGAAAATATAGAGCAATGGCGTGAAGCACCTATATGGGATGAAGATAGTATAAAAGAGGCTACTAAAGAGTGGTTTGAGTATTTGGGAGATGAATAGTGTTAAATAAATATGCTACAAATATAAGAAAAAATATTTTAAGGATTGCCAACTCTTCAAAAGGCCCGCATACTGGTACTGCCCTTTCATGTGTAGATATACTTAGTGTTTTATATTTTGATACTTTAAATATAAAATCATTTAAGGATGAAAACAGAGATATTTTTATACTCAGTAAAGGCCATGGTGCTATGGCTTTGTATGCTACACTGTTTGAAAAAGGTTATCTAAATGAAGATGATTTTTTTAGCTACTATAAAGAT
>JAFGVR010000049.1 GCA_016937915.1 Campylobacterales bacterium
AAACGAAGCTCCAGTTTTAATCGATAAATTTTTAGATCAAGCAATAGAGCTTGATGTAGATGCTATCTGTGATGGTGAGAATGTATATATTGGTTCAGTTATGCAACACATCGAGGAAGCTGGTATCCACTCAGGGGATAGTGCTTGTTCACTTCCACCTGTAAGCTTATCAGATGAGCTTATAGCTCAAGTTGAAGAACAAACAAAAACTATCGCACTTGGCCTTGGTGTTAGAGGTCTTATGAATGTTCAGTATGCAATATTTGCAAACGAGATCTACCTAATCGAGGTAAACCCTAGAGCTAGTCGTACAGTTCCGTTTGTTTCAAAAGCTACTGGTATGCCTCTAGCAAAAGTTGCAACTCGTGTTATGATGGGTGAAACTTTAAGAGATGCACTTGCATATTATGACAAATACAAAATAGTAAAAGAGCAAAACGGTGTTTTAAAACCTGAACTAAAAGGGCATGTATCTGTTAAAGAGGCAGTTTTCCCATTCCATAAACTAATCGGTGCAGATTTAACTCTAAGCCCTGAGATGAAATCAACTGGTGAAGTTATGGGGATTAGTTCAAACTTTGGGGTATCTTTTGCTAAAGCTCAACTATCAGCTGGAAACAAAATCCCAACAGGTGGAACTTGTTTCTTATCTTTTATAGATAGAGATAAAAACTCAGCTCTAGATATAGCTAAAGGTCTTGTTAGACATGGATTTAAGCTAGTAGCTACAGGTGGTACTCAAAAAGCTCTTGAAGATGCAGGGATAGAGTGTGAGAGAATCATGAAGATCTCTGAGGGTCGCCCTAATATAGAAGATAGTATGAAAAATAATGAAATAGCAATGGCTATAAATACATCTGATAACAACACATCAAAAAAAGATGCAGTGGTTATCCGTCAAGAGGTTTTAAGAAGAAACATCCCATACTTCACAACCTTAAGTGCAGCTAGAGCACTTATCCAAGCACTTGATGAGATGAAAGATGACTCATGGTCAAATGCGAAAGCTTTACAAGATTTTCTAGCTTAGAAAATCTTGTAATACTCACTCAAACCGACACCACTGTCGGTTTTTTATCTAAAGATGATGAAAAACTCTACAATGCAAAAAAGCGACAACAATCTAAACAATTTTTAAAAGTATATAAAGATTTTAAATCATTTACACTTTTAGCCAATCGTGTCCCTCAAACCCAAAAAAATCTCATAAGACGCTCAAAAAAAACTACTTTTATAGTTAAGAACAAAGCTTTTAGAGTTGCAAAAACAACTTTAAATTCTAAGATTTTAGATAACCTTGATTGGACATACTCAACCTCTGCAAATGAGAGTTCAAAAAGCTTTGATAGAGATTTTTGTGAAGAGAGGGCTGATATCGTCATAGAAGATGCAACAAGACTTAGAGAACTACAATCATCCAAACTTATAAAACTAAACCATAAAAAGATAAAGAGGCTTAGATGAGTAAACTGTTTCAAGCTATTTTAACTGGGGTATTTTTTGCTTTCATTTTAGATTTCACACTATTTTTAGGGATATTTCTAAACTATATAAAAGCTTTAAACATAGAGTTATTTTATAATATTTTATTTGCGGACAATCAAAACATATATATCTTTTTAGCTTTTAGTGGATTGATTGGCTATCTCATAATCTATGTAAAAAATATAAAAATTGTTTTAACATCTATGGGTGTATTGTTTAGTTTTGCACTTTTTTCTTTGATACCAACCATTGGATATAATATCGGTGAACTTTTCTTTATGAAAAAAAATGTAACTTTTAAAGATAAAAAATATAGATTCATAGGGGATATTTACTATGATGGAAGAGCTAAAATCACATTTTATGATTATGAGCTTAAAAAAACCATACTATTAGATAAAAAGGATTTGATTAGATGAGACTAACTTCTATAAAAAGCGGTATAGCCTTAGGTGGAGCTGGAATAGCTATGATGAGTATTTTAAGTGGATGTTCTGCTGAACAGCAAGAGCAGCAACAACAAAATAAATTTTTAGTTATAGAGCAACAAGATAATGGTAAATATACAGTAGTAGAGGAGATGCCAACAGATGGTCCATCTCGTGCTATTATCCGTGAAAAAGATGAAAACGGTAATGTTACTGAGAGGTTTATGAACGAAGCTGAGATGAAAGCTTTGGCTGAACAAGAGTACCAAAAAGTTCAAGATGGAACAAGTGAGACTGTACAAAGCGGTGGTGGAGATGGTGGGATGGGTCTTGCTGGAACCATCCTTGCAGTTGCGGCTGGAAGTCTGCTTGGAAATATGATAGGAAACGCTTTGATGAATAATAAAAACTTTGCCCAAAACGCAGCTACTACCAACAGAAGTGCATATAGTAGAACAACTTCAGGTACATCTTCAACTTCATCAAATAAAAAAAGTTTCTTTGGTGGTTCATCAACTCCAACAAAAACAACAACATCCACTACTACATCTTCAACTTCAGGGAGCTATGGGGGATGATAAATTTAAAAAAAGTACAACCTCTAGATGATGCAACTCTAGAGGAGATAGGTTTTTCATGGCATACAGATGCAGATGATACAAAATATGTTAGTGATGAGATAGTATCTGTAACTGAAACTGAGGTAGAAGCTTACTACGAAGCTGTAAATGAGATATACGATATGTATGTAGAAGCTGCTGAGTATGTTATAGAAAATGAGCTTTTCTTTGAGCTTGGCATCCCATTTAATCTAATTGAGATGATAAAAAAATCGTGGGAAAATGATGTTCACTGGCACATATATGGCCGTTTTGATCTAGCTGGTGGAGTTGATGGAAAACCTATAAAACTAATAGAGTTTAATGCTGATACCCCAACATCACTTTTTGAAACTGCCCTACTTCAATGGGCTATCTTAAAACATAATGGTATGGATGAGGAAAAGCAGTTTAACACTGTTTATGATTCCATCAGAAAAAACTTCAAAAGACTTATAACTCTTTTTGATGATACTGATGGTTTTGATGAGATTTATGATGGTTGGAAGATTTTATTTTCTAGTGTAGAGGGGAATAACGAAGAGGAAGCTACAGTTAGACTTCTTCAACAAATTGCTACAGATGCTGGATTTAACACAAGTTTTGAATACCTACAAAATGTAAGATTTGACGATGATGGCATCTATGACTCAAACGACATAGAGTATGAATACTGGTTTAAACTATACCCTTTTGAAGATATAGCCCACGATGAGCCTGAACTAGCGACTACTCTAACAAACATCATGCAAAATCAAAAAGCGATAATTTTAAACCCTGCATATACTTTGTTATTTCAATCAAAAGGGATGCTAAAGATTTTAAATGACCTTTTTCCAGATTCACCATACCTTTTAAAAGCATCTTTTGAACCTCTAAATGGTGTAAAACAGGTTGAAAAAACTATGTTTGGTCGTGAGGGTGCAAATACAAAAATCATAGATGCAAATGGCTCTATAATAGAACAAACTGATGGACCTTATGATAACTATAAAAAAGTTTATCAAGAGTATATAGAGTTTGCCAAAGATGGTAACGGTGCTAAATACCAAGCTGGAGTATTTTTCGCTTATGAAGCTTGTGGACTTAGTTTTAGAAAAGGGGAAGAAATCCTTAACAATATGAGTAAATTTGTGGGGCATTTTATTCAATAAACTTAAAAATAGGAGAGATGTATGCAAATAGAAATAGATAACATATCTTTTGATATTCAACAAATACCAAGAAAATGTCCAATATGTCACTATGAATCTGAACCAATCTATAAGTCTGGAACTATTATCAATTATCATAAAATAGATATAGCATTTCACTGTACAAACTGTCACCATATGTTTATAGGAAAGTATAAAAAACTTCAAACTAACAAATATACATTAGTTGATACTTGGCCAAAAACACTAAGGAATATAAATTTTGAGATAAAAGATATTAGCCCTAACTTTGTAAAGTTATATGAAGAATCAATCTGTGCATATGATAGTGAGCTTATACAATTAGCTGGTATTGGTCTTAAAAAATCACTTGAAATTTTATTAAAAGATTTTTTATTACATTTAAATCAAAACGATGCAGATGTTATCAATAAATACACTCTAGAAGAATCTATGGAAAATTTCAACAAAAAAATAAATGTAATAGAAATTTCAAATATAAACGACTGTATGAAAAAAAGTGAGTGCTATAACACTAAATTTGAACAAAGTGACATTGTAAGAATAAAAGCACTTATAAATACTATATCTAATGCGATAAGAAGTCAAATTTTATAACCGATATGATAAAACATATCGGTTATTTAATATTTATAAAATCGATATTGGTTATCTCTAATAATTTAGAAAATAATTCATCTAAATTTTTTTTTGTACCTTTGATTTTATATAAAACTTTATCCTCAAAAACTTTATCAATTATATCTATACTAGATTCTCCACACTGATATTCTACTTTTCCAATATCTGAATAATTAAAATAGGTATTTTTACTTATTTCATCTTTATATTCAAATAAAATTGCTTCATTTAAAACTAAATTTGCAGCATCACTATAAGCCCTGACAAGTCCACCAGTTCCAAGTTTCGTTCCACCAAAATATCTAACTGTTATAACTGCACTATTTATAATATCTGCACCTTGAAGAACCATAAGAGTTGGTTTTCCTGATGTTCCTTTTGGTTCACCATCATCACTTGAGTGTTCAACTATTTGATTGTATTGATTGAGGTATCTGTAAGCTACTACAAAATGTCTAGCTTTTGGGTGTTCATTTTTTAGTTTCTCAAGCGTAACATCATACTCACTATATGGTATGAGATACGCTATAAATTTTGATTGTTTAACCTCTAGGGTTTGAGTAGTTGTCTCTTTTACAAATCTCATTATGCTAAGTTTGTAAATACCTTTTGTATATCCTCATCATCCTCAAGTCTTTGAAGTATCTTATCAATATCTTCTTGTTGAGCCTCTGTTATAGATACAGGTGAGTTTGAGATTCTCTCTAAAGTAGCTTTTTTTATCTCTATCCCCATCTCCTCTAAGGCAGCATTTAAAGTACCAAAACTTGTAAAATCAGCAGTAACCAAAGCTACTCCATCTTCTGCTTCTATCTCTTCTAAACCAGCATCTATAAGTTCTAATTCTAACTCTTCAATATCGATACCATCTTTTAGATCAAACTCAAAAATAGCTTTTCTATCAAACATAAACTCTAATGAACCATTTGTTAAAAGTTCACCATTTGTTTTATTCATGATGCTCTTAACATTTGCAACAGTTCTTGTATTATTATCAGTAGCACATTCTATAAAAAGTAACACACCATGAGGAGCTTTAGCTTCAAAAGTCACTTCAGCCATATCTGCAAGATTTTTCTCAGTAGCTCTTTTGATTGCAGCTTCTATATTGTCTTTTGGCATATTTTCAGCTTTTGCATTAAGTATAGCTGTACGAAGTTTAGGGTTTAGATCTGGATCACCTCCACCCTCTTTTGCTGCCATTGTGATTATTTTTCCAAGTTTTGGAAACAATTTTGACATCGCTCCCCATCTTTTTAACTTTGATGCTTTTCTATATTCAAACGCTCTACCCATCTATCTCTCCTAACTGATTTGTGATATATTTAATGAATCTCTTTGTGAGTAATCAACAGAGATTTTAGTTATTTCATTCTCTTTTACGAGATTAAAAAGCAACTCTCTATCGCTTAATATCTCATTATTATATAGTTCTATAGAATACCCTTCTAAGCTTTGAGCTAAAGAATCTATTATCTTAGAACTAAGCTTCTTCCAATGCCTTTGTAATGTCTCTTCATCTTCTAATGAATAACCACTTTCATCATGTTCTAGTTCATTATACTGATCTGCAACATTGTTTAATTTTTCAAATAACCTTCTTGACTCTATAAGACTATCTTTAACTATTTCATATTCTTCATCATTTAACATATATACTCTTTTTTATCATTTAAGTCTTTAAAAATGAAATTCTATCTTATTTTTTAAAATTTACT
>JAFGVR010000050.1 GCA_016937915.1 Campylobacterales bacterium
AAATTTATCAAATCATTTTTATTAACTAAACTCTCAATGTTTTCTTTATTTATACCTACATTTGAATGAGAAGCATTTGATAATTTTTTTTCAAGAATCCTAACAACTTTTTGAAGTTCAAAGTTTTGTTTTTCAAGTTCCCTTTTTTGTTTTGATATAGTTAAATGTGTTTTTACTCTAGCTTCCACTATAGGCATATTTATAGGTTTTATTATATAATCAGCCGCACCAAGCATAAAACCTTTTGTTTCATCTCCAGTATCGTGCATAGCGGTTATAAATATCACTGGTATATCTTTTGTCTCTTTTGAGGATTTTAAAATTTTAATCACATCATACCCATCAATATGTGGCATCATGATATCTAATAAGATCATGTCTGGCTTATCTGGTTTTTTGAGTAAATCCAAAGCCTCCTCACCACCGTATGCGGTTATGACATTGTAATCAGATTCTAAAACACTAGCTAAAAGTTCAACATTTATTGGATTGTCATCAACTACAAGTATCGTATCTTTATCATTTGCCAAAACAATTCCTTGAGGAAAAAAGTGATAGAATTATACATCTTTATCAAATTTAAAAAAAGGTTATACCGTTATGATAGCTTTAGTTTGTGTACTTCTTATAATCCTTTTATTATCTAGAGTGTTTGAGGAGTGGTTAAAAGTGCCATCAACTCTCTCTATCATAGTTTTAGCATTTGGCTTTTACTTTATCTTTCCAAACTTTATCTCTTTTACACATAATGAGTTTGATGAGATACTATACTTAATACTACCAATCATTTTATTGCCAGATGTTTTAAATCTCTCAATCAAAGAGTTAAAAGAACATATAAAAGAGATATTTTACTTAGCTTTTTTGGCAGTTGTAGCATCTATAACTATAGCTACCCTCATAACACCATACATCATAGATGATATCAGATGGTCTTTGGGGATGCTTATCGCTTTATTTAGTATGCTTATGGCTACAGATGCTATAACAGTAGCTGCGATTATGTCAAAGTTTAAACTACCCCAACGACTAAAAATTTATACCGAATCTGAATCTTTATTTAACGATGTTACTGCACTTATCATATTTTACTTTATAGCGTTACCACTTCTTAGTGGTTTAGAGGTGAGTTTTTTATCACTAAATATCACAATTCTAAAAGTTGTATTTTTATCACTTGCTATAGGGATAGTAACCGCTTTGTTTGGATATATATTTGTCAAACTTCTTCGTGATACTTTAGAACAGTTTATCATCATATATCTAGTAGTTATCACATCATTTATGTTAGCTGAACATTTTCATATCTCTGGCATCTTGGCTATCGTTACATCGGTTATCAGTTTTAAACTGCTCATCCAAAACGAAACATATTATGACCATTCTCAAAAAGATATAGATTTTAAGAAAAAATCTATCTTGGAGTTTATAAAAACGATACCAGCTATAAAAAAAAGGGAGTACAAAGTATATAAAAAAGAGGCTGCATTTATAGGGATATTTGCCAATGCTATAGTTTTTGTCATCATCGCAAATATCATAGATATAGATGCACTTTTTAGATACTATAAAGAGATTTTGGCTGTGTTTTTAATCACTACCTTTATAAGGTATATGTTTGTATTTGGGATGGTTAGATTTTTCAAACTTCCAACTAGGTAGACGCACATCATAACACTTGCTGGGAGCAAAGGTGCTTTGGCTATCATCATGAGCCACTCATTACCAAACACTTTTGAGTATAAAGAGATGTTTATAGCTATAGTGTTGGGGATAGTTTTGTTATCCACTTTTATATACACCATCATCCTTATGATACATATCAATCAAAATCAACAGATATATGAAAAAGATATCATTATCTATAACGGTGAGCAACACAATGATGATGAATATATAGCATCATTCATAAATGTGATAAAAAAAGATATAGATACTGGAGCTTACAACAAACCGTTTATAGAGGATATATTATCCCATGAAATAGCTCGTACACATAGGTATAAAACAGAACTCTCAATCATCAGTTTTCATATAAAAGATGAAAAACAGAGTAAACAAAACCTACAACAAATCGGACAAATCATAAACAACAAATCAAGATCAAATGACTATTTTGGAAAGATGAGTGAGTCAAGATATATCATCTTGGCATCAAATACCTCTATAAGTGGAGCTGTAACATTTTCACAAAAACTAATATCCGAACTAAATAAATTTCCAAACACCCAACTTTTCTTTGCACTCACTCAAGTAAGCGATACAGATACTTTAGAGTCTATCTATGAAAAACTAGAAGATGCACTAAAAAGAGCTGAATCTGGAGAGGGTGAAAAGTTAGAGATAGAGATGTAAAATAATCTAACTTTAAGAAATAAACGACTATCATTGCAACTCGAATTTAACTTCTAAAAAATTTGGCTCCGTGGCGGAATTGGTAGACGCGCGCGATTCAAAATCTATCGTGCAAATGGTTTGAAAGCCCTAAATCAAGGCTTTTTTAGATATTAGGTACATAAAAAAGGTACACAACTTATATAAAATTTACTATTAAAACAACAAAAATGGCTCTGTGGCGGAATTGGTAGACGCGTGCGATTCAAAATCGTATTCCACTGGAGTGCCGGTTCGATTCCGGCCAGGGCTACCACTT
>JAFGVR010000007.1 GCA_016937915.1 Campylobacterales bacterium
ATTATATATTTAAATTATTGAACAAATATGACTTTTACAAAACCATTATCTCATTTTATCAATTCACATATAAAATCATAATTCTAGCAATAATGGAAAATTTTACTTATAAAATGACATATTTAGCATATAGATAATAATTATATTAATTATAAGTAATTCTTAATACAAATATAAAAAATTCTTTGTTATAATATGGATAAGTTATTTTAAAATTAAGGATAAGTTATGAGCGAAAACTCAACTGGTATTAAAATACCAACTCCTTGGAGAATTAAGAGATATTATCTGTACGCTGTAGTTACTGTTATAGCTTTAATACTTCCGTGGATTCAAGTGGATGGTAACCATTTCTTTTTACTAAGCTTTGATAAGCTTAAGTTACACCTTGCATTTGTTCAGTTTGATATGCAAGAGATGTATCTAATGCCATTTTTACTTATGATTATGTTTTTGGGTATATTTGGTATGACTGTTATGGGTGGTCGTGTTTTTTGTGGATGGGTATGTCCGCAGACTGTTTTTAGGGTTATATATCGTGACCTTATAGAGACAAAAATTTTAGGTCTTCGCAAACGCATCAAAAACAAGCAACAAGAACCTGATATGACTAAGAGCGAAAATAAGGTAAAAAAAGCTATCGCTATTGTTTTATGGACTGTTTTAGCTTTAATTGCTGGTGCAAACTTTATGTGGTTCTTTGTACCACCTGAAGATTTCTTTAGTTATCTGGCAAACCCAGCTGATCACATGGTAACTATAGGGTTTATTTTAGGAATTGCTGCGTTTTTAGTTTATGATGTTGTATTTTTAAAAGAGAACTTTTGTGTATATGTATGTCCATATTCAAGAATCCAGTCTGTTTTATATGATGAACATACAGTTATGGCTCTATATAACCCTCACCGTGGTGGTAACATCTATGATGGTCATGATAAACTTTATACAAAACAAAAAGATATTAAAGCAGCTGAGCCTCACGCTGAGTGTACAGCTTGTGAGAGTTGTGTAACTGTATGTCCAACTCACATCGATATCCGTCAAGGTTTACAGTTAGAGTGTATCAACTGTTTAGAGTGTGTGGATGCTTGTACTACTGTAATGGGTAAACTTGGAAAAGAGTCACTTGTAACTTGGTCAAGTGATTATGAGATTATAGATCAAAAAGGTAAGACTAGATATTTCCGTCCAAAAATCCTTGCATATATGGGGATTATCGCTATTATCATGGTTATCATCGCTATGATGGGAAGTAAAAAAGAGCATATGCTTTTAAATATCAACAAAGAGACTAGACTCTACTCTACAAAAGCTTTAGATAATGGTTCTGTTCAAGTTGATAACGCTTATGAGTTCTTACTTCAAAATATCCAAAATGAGTCTATGAAGTATTATTTTGATATTATCGCTCCAAAAGGTATGGAAGGTAAAATCAAGATAGATAAACCAAATGCACCATTTACAGTAACACCTGGGTATAAAAAGAAAAAGATAGTTGTTTTAACAACTACTGAAGTTTTAGCTGATGATGCTAGAAAAGATACAGTTATCCCTATCAAAATCTACGCTTATGCTTTAGATAAAGATGGTAAGAAAAGTGAGAAGATCGCAGTTATGAGAGATTCGATCTTTGTTTTCCCAAAAGCTAACATTCTTAAAGAAGCTAAATAGGTTTTAAAATAAACTAAGATAAACTCTACAAATACTATTTGTAGGTGTTTATCATGTTTAAAAAAATTTTAATCTCCACAGTTCTAATCTACACAATTTTTGGATTTTTTATCCTTCCATATCTTTTAAAATCACAAATAATTAAAACTGTTCAAAACTCCATTTACGCTGATATGGCGATAGATGATATAAAATTTAACCCATATACATTTAAACTAGATGCAAAAGATATAACCATAGTAGATGCAAATCAAAAAAAGCTTTTCTCACTTGATGGTTTAAGTATAAATATAGAGCTACACTCACTCATAGATGCTACTATCCACATAAAAGATATAATCTTAAAAAATCCAAATATAACACTTAGTTATGATGGAGAGTTTAATTTTGAAAAACTTTTAAAACCATCAGCAAAAAGTGATGAATCTTTTACTATTCTAAGAGTTTTGATAGATAAAATCTCTATCGAGGATGGTGGAGTTTTTTATGATGATTTTACGAAAAAACCTATCTATCAAACATCACTTACAAATTTAAACTTTGAGTTAAAAGATATAGATACAAAACAGCTTCAAAACAGTGATGCTAAGTTTAAACTACATTTTGTGTTCAACAACGATGGGAGTATAAAACTAAAAACAAAAATCTTATCGTTTGAACCTTTAGTCTTAAAAGGGGGATTAGAGTTTGAAAACTTTGAGCTTTACTCACCATACAAATATCTAAAAGATAACCTAAATCTAGAGGTGGCTGATGGTGTTTTAAACCTTGATTCATCGTTTTATATAGATATGGGTGATGCAAATAAAACTAAGATAGATGTTACAAACTTATCACTAGATAAACTCAGATTAAAACCAAAAGATAAAAACGATGATATATTAAACTTAAAAAACATCACACTCTCAGATGCTACCATTTTCCCATTTTCAAACTCTATGCAGGTTAAAAATATCTCTTTAGATGCACTTTATAGTGGTGCATATATGGGTAAAGATGGTGGGATTGATTGGACTAGATATATCAAAACAAATTTTAAAAGTGGTGAGAGTAAAGATGCAACAAATCCTTGGAGTGTAAAGTTAGATGGAGTTGAGTTAAGAGATAGTTCATTTAAGTTCTCAAATGCAAATCAAAAAATATACGATACAAAACTAAAAAATCTATCTTTAAAAAATATAGTTTTAGATGCAGACAATATCAGTGTAGATAATTTTTATATAAAAGATTCTAAATTTGATTTTTACGATAAAACTCTTAAAAAAACCGCAACTTTTGGATTTGACAAGATAGATATAAATATCTCAAATATAGCTACAAAAAAAGATATCTTCTCAAACTACACTTTAGATGCGAGGCTAGATAAAGCTGGGTATATAAAATCAAAAGGGGAGTTTAATCTATCTCAGTTAAAACAAAAAGGTTCACTTATATTTGAGCATCTCCCACTAAATGGTTTAAATCCATACATAGGGGAGAATCTACATCTAAAACTTAAAGATGGTTTTTTAAATCTAGATGCAAAACTTGGTTATGAACAATCACAAACAAAACCAGATATAGAGTTAAGAGGTTTAGTTGAGCTTAACTCCATAAAAGTTCAAGATACAAGAGATAAAACAACTTTGGTTAAGTTAGATAGATTTACCCTAAAATCTTTTGAGCTTGAGCTTTTTCCAAATAGATTATATGTAGATAAAGCTACACTTGATTCGTTTTATCTAAAGACTATCATAAATAAAGATAAATCTATGAACCTCTCAACTTTGCAAAAAGTTGCATCAAATAAAAATACTGATGCAAAAAGGGAAAAAAGTGAGCCATTTAATATAAAAGTGATGGAGTTAAATATAAAAAATGGTAAAGCGAAGTTTGAAGACAACTCACTTCCAATAGATTTTAAAACAGATATTCACTCACTTGATGGGATGATTTATGCTATCTCTAGTTCAAAAGATGAAACAAGTTATGTAGATATAGATGGTGAGGTTGATAAATATGGTTCAGTGAAGTTAAAAGGGAGTGTAGATGCTGGAGATATAAAAAAATATATGGATTTGGATCTAAACTTTAGAAACTTAGATCTAAGCTCTATCAGCGGATACAGTGCAGTTTTTGCTGGGCATAAGATAGTAGATGGAAGGCTGTTTTTAGACCTTGGTTATGAGATAATGGACTCAAAACTAAACAGTTCAAACAGCATCATCATAAAAAATATAAAACTAGGTGAAGAGTACAAAGATAGTAACACAACTCCACTTCCACTTAGATTTGCCATAGCACTATTAGAAGATAGCGATGGGGTGATAGATATAGATATGCCTATACAAGGTGATATAGACAATCCAGATTTTAAGTATAGAGCATTGGTTTTTAAAACATTTTTTAAACTCATAGGTAGTGCTGTAACTTCACCATTTAGGTTTTTAGGAGCTATACTAGGGGTAGATGGTGATAAACTCTCATATATGGAGTTTGAAAAAGGTAAAAGTTATCTCATACCATCTGAAAAAGAGAAACTGGAAAATATCTCAAAAATTATGATAAAAAAACCAAAAATATCTATAGCTATAACACCTACTTATGATGAAATTTTTGATAGATATGAAATACAAAAAGAGAAGTTTATAGATATAGTGGTTAAAAAAGCAAACTTAGAGAGTAGAAAAAATCATATAAATGCTTTAAATATTGAGCTTTTGGAAAATATCTATAAAGAGTTAGATAAAGATGCAAATATAGAAAATCTAAAAGATGAGTTAAAACAAAAGTATGATGATAAAGAGTTTGAGAGTGAATATCTAAAAAGGTTGCAAAAACTTTGTATAGATGGGCAAAAAGTAACTAAAGATGAGTTGGAAAATCTTGCGAAAAATAGGGTACAAGTGATTACAGAGTATCTGATAAACGATAAAAAAGTAGATGCTCATAGATTTAAGACAAAAGAGGTTAAAGTTTTAAATCTTAAAGAAACTAACTATATAAAATTAGATCTTAAAATAGAGAAGGATTGATATGCAAAAACTTTTTGAAGAAGTTAATTCACTAGATAAAAGATGTTACGATGAGTTTGGACTAAGCGAAGATATACTTATGGAACACGCCGCTAATGGGATGGCATCTTTTATAAGGACAAATTTTGAAAAAAACTCAACAGTATCTATAGTAGTTGGGAGTGGAAACAATGGTGCAGATGGGATAGCTTTAGCTAGAATTTTGCATGGGGACTATGATGTTGGATTGTTTTATACAAAAGAGCCAAAATCTAAAATGGCACTCTTGCAACACAATCGTTCTCAAGCTGTGGGTGTAAAGATACTTGATGAGTTAAATGAGTGTGACATCTTAGTAGATGCGATAGTAGGAACTGGCTTTAGTGGCGAGTTTGATGAAAACATCTCATCACTTATAAAGTATATGAACTCACTAAAGAGTTATAAGATAGCGTGTGATATCCCTAGTGGATATAAATTTTACGCAGATGCAACCCTCACTATGGGTGCTTTAAAAAAAGAGATGTTTTTAGATGCATATAAAGATTATATCGGTGATGTTTGGGTTTTAGAGCTTGGTGTAACTAGGGGTGTGTATGAGAGTTACACAAACTGGTACCTTTTGGATATGGAGGATTTGAATCTCCCTAACAGATACAAAAAAGATACACACAAAGGGAGTTTTGGGCATCTTAGTGTAGCTTGTGGTCAAAAAAGTGGAGCTAGCATCATGAGTGCATCTGCAGCTCTTCGTTTTGGGACTGGTCTAGTCACACTTGTGGGGTTTGAAGATGTACAAGTGCCACACTCACTTATGTACTCACATGCACTCCCAAACACTACAACTGCCCTTGCACTTGGGATGGGGCTTGGAAATGAGTTTAGTAAGATGGATATGGATAAATTTTTAGATAACTCATATCCACTTATAGCTGATGCTGATATATTTTATATGGATATTTTAAAAGAGTTGTTAAAGAGAAAAAATGTAGTTCTAACTCCCCATCCAAAAGAGTTTGTACAAATGTTAAAGATGCTAAACCTTGCTGATATAGAGGTAGAGGAACTACAAAAAAATCGTTTTGAGTATGTAGAGATGTTTTGTAAAAATTATCCAGATGCCACACTTTTACTAAAAGGTGCAAATGTGATTATAGCTCAAAGTGATACATTTTTTATAAATCATCATGGAACTTCAAAACTCTCAAAAGGGGGGAGTGGTGATGTGCTTAGTGGACTTATCGGTGCATTACTCGCTCAAGGATTTTACCCTTTAGATGCAGCCATAAACGCTTCACTTGCCCATAGCAAACTAGCACTAGATTTTAAGGGGGCTGACTTTTCACTTACGCCTGATGATTTGATAAATGGGATTTGCAATCTGTAAGTTTTATTATGTTATAACTCGCCAACAAACTAGGATATATTAGAAAACAAGGAACGATAAATATGAATGATACTTTAAAAATAGGAAAGTATGAGTTAAACTCAAGACTTATAGTTGGTAGTGGAAAATACGACTCATTTGAGATGACAAAAGAGGCTACTTTGGCTAGTGGAAGTGAGCTTATTACAGTTGCAGTTCGCCGTTTAAACATAACTGACCCAAACAAAGAAAACCTAAGAGATACTTTTGCAGGGACAAATGTAAAGTTTTTACCAAACTC
>JAFGVR010000008.1 GCA_016937915.1 Campylobacterales bacterium
GTTTGATACAGAAATTGCTAAGTCCATATATTCTTTTAGTTCATCTTCACTATAAACGATTCTCATACCACGACCACCAAGAACAAACGATGGTCTAACAAGAACTGGGTAACCAAGTCTCTCTGCTATCACATAAGATTCCTCTTTTGTTCTAGCTAAACCGTTTTCTGGTTGTTTTAGATTGTTTCTTATAACAAAGTCTGAAAACTGCTCTCTATCTTCTGCAAGATCAATTACAGCTGATGGTGTTCCAGAGATATTAGCTCCCATTTTTGTTAGGCTGTTTGCTAGTTTTAGTGGAGTTTGTCCACCAAAGTGAACTATGATGCCATCTGGTTGCTCTTGCTCTATCACTTCGCTAACATGTTCAAAGTCGATTGGTTCAAAATAAAGTACATCTGAAGTGTCGTAGTCAGTTGAAACTGTTTCAGGATTACAGTTGTACATGATAGTCTCGATGCCCATCTCTTTAAGTGCAAATGCAGCGTGAACACAACAGTAGTCAAACTCTATACCTTGACCGATACGGTTTGGTCCACCACCTATGATAAGCACTTTTTTCTTATCACTTTTTCTTTTAGTAACAGGAATTTTTGTGATGTTTGTAGTTGAGTAAAGATATGGAGTTAGTGCTTCAAACTCAGCTGAACAAGTATCAACTTCATTGTACTCCATAGTGATAGCCATAGCTTTTCTAGCTTTGTTTACATCACTCTCTTTACACTCAACGCCAGAGTTTTTAGCGATTAATTGAGCTATTCTTTTGTCACTAAAACCATCAACTTTTAAAAGTCTCATAGTTTTTTCATCACTTAGAACATCTTTAGTGATATTTTTTTCAGCTGCTAATATCTCTTCTAGTTGATATAAAAACCAAGGATCTATAGCACAAGTATCAAACATCTCTTCAACACTCATACCACGGCGGAAACCTTCAGCTACATATAAAACTCTATCTGCATTAGGGCGACGAATCTCGTGTTTGATGAAATCATCATCACCATCCATTGGGTCAAATCCACATAAACCAGTTTCAAGTGAACAAAGTGCTTTTTGGATAGACTCTTTAAATGTACGACCTATTGCCATAACCTCACCAACACTTTTCATACTTGTTCCAAGTGTGTTTACAGCTTCTGGGAATTTTTCAAATGTAAAACGAGGGATTTTTGTTACAACATAGTCAATCACTGGTTCAAATGCTGCTGGAGTTCCAGTGATGTCGTTTGTTATCTCATCAAGTGTAAAACCAACTGCAAGAAGAGTTGCCACTTTTGCTATAGGATAACCAGTAGCTTTAGAAGCAAGTGCAGAAGACCTTGATACACGAGGGTTCATCTCAATAACTATCATCCTTCCATCTTTTGGATTGATAGAGAATTGAACATTACTTCCACCAGTGTCAACACCTATTTCACGAAGAATTGCAAAAGATGCATCACGCATCCTTTGGTACTCTTTATCAGTTAAAGTAAGTGCAGGTGCTACAGTGATACTATCACCAGTGTGTACACCCATAGGATCAAAGTTTTCAATTGAACAAACTATGATGCAGTTATCAGCACGATCCCTGATAACTTCCATCTCATACTCTTTCCAACCAAGCATAGATTCCATTATCTCTATCTCATTGATTGGACTAGCAGAGATTCCAGCTTGAGCAAGCTCTTTAAACTCTTCCATGTTGTATGCTACACCACTACCACCACCAGCTAAAGTAAACGATGCACGGCTAATTACAGGAAAACCTATCTCTTTTGCTACCTCGATAGCTTCATCAACACTGTAAGCATTTTTACTTTTTGGTAAATCCATACCAATTTTAATCATAGCTTCATTAAAAAGGTGTCTATCTTCCCCTTTTTTGATAGCTTCTGGAGTAGCACCTAAAAACTCCACACCCTCTAGCATCCCTTTTTCATACATAGAGGTTGCAACATTTAGAGCAGTTTGACCACCCATAGTTGGTAGGATTGCATCTACTTTTTCCTCTTTGATGATTTTAGCTATCACTTCCTCTTTAATAGGTTCTATATATGTACGATCAGCAAACTCAGGATCAGTCATGATAGTAGCTGGATTTGAGTTTATAAGAATTACACGATAACCTAACTCTTTTAAAGTTTTAACAGCTTGAGTACCAGAGTAGTCAAATTCACATGCTTGACCTATAATAATTGGTCCTGAACCTATAAGTAAGATGGTATTAATGTCGGTGCGTTTTGGCATTTTTTTCCTTTGCATAAAATATTATTGTAGAAGAATTTTATGGAGTACAATTTGATCTCTAAAAATTCAGTGATTATATAAAAAAAGCACTTAATATTTGATGAATTTATATAGTGTTTTTTAGAGTTGATTTCTCTTCTAAAAACTCTATTTTATGGTTATTATCTAATTTTTTTTATAACATGAAAATAATTTGGATTATTGATTTTATAGTATGGTTCTATGACTGCACTTTGATATCCTTGAGAGGAACTAAATGATATTACTTTACCAACTTTTAAGCCTTTAAAAAATATTTTATCTAGTCCAGATGTTATAACTTCATCACCAACATTTAGTTTAAACCAAGCTGGAATAAATTTTACAACTAAATACTCTGAATTATTTCCATGTGCAATTCCAGGAGCTTTATCTTTACCTATAAAAACTGAATAAGCACTTTTTATATCTTTATTTAGTAAAGCTAGTGGTTGCTCATTTTGTGGTATAACTATACCAGCAACAAGCTCATTATAAACTAAACCGTATATTTTAGAAGAATTATAATCTTTCATCTCTATCCATATCTGGTTTAAATCACCAAATTTTCTATAAGATATGGATCTAACTAATTCAACTTCAGGTACACTTTTTAAATCAGATTTACTAGCACTAAATAGATCATCAAGTTCTGAAGCTAATTCTTGCATAATTAAATGATTATTTTCATATTCTTTCAATTTAGCTTTCAAATGTTCAATTTTATTTGCTTGGAAAAAATGCAACTCTATTTTGTTATCTATATATTCTAAAGTATTACTAAAACTGAGCTTTATATAGTTAGATGTCTTTATAATGGGGGTTTGAATAATATCTGTATAGTAAAATGCACCTATGAAAAGTGCAAAGAAAACAAATATAAAGCTAAGAAGCTTTTTATTCATTTTCAAAAAGTTCTTGTAAAAGGTCTATCTCTTCAAGTGCACGACCAGTTCCACGAGCTACTGCTAAAAGTGGTTCATCTGCAACAAATACAGGTATTTTTACATAATCTGATAGGTACTTATCAAGTTGGCGAATTAATGCTCCCCCACCAGTTAGTATAATACCATGATTTACTATGTCACCAGCAAGGTCAGGTGGCATTTTTTCTAAAACATCGCGAAGTGCTTCAGCTATCTCTTTTAAAGGTTCACTCATAGCTTCTCTAGCATCTTCACTGGTTAATTCTATAGAGCTTAAAAGTCCTTCAACTTGGTCACGCCCAGTTACAGTCATAGTTAATTCTTCATTTAGCTCAGTAGCAGTACCTATCGTGATTTTTATATCTTCTGCAACTCTCTCACCAACAAGTAAATTATATTTTTTTCTTATATAACTAACTATCCCTTGGTCTATTTTATCACCAGCTGTACGGATAGATTTTGAAAGAACCAGACCGCCTAGTGAGACGACACCTATCTCTGTAGTTCCACCACCGATATCTACTACAAGATGACCTAGAGGTTCACGAATATCTACACCAGCTCCAATAGCAGCTGCCATTGGTTCTTCTATTAAAAATACTTCTCTAGCTCCTGCACTTAAAGCAGATTCGCGAACTGCTTTTCTCTCAACTTGTGTTAGGCCATAAGGTACACAGATGATTATTCTAGGGCTTATAAGTGAGCTTCTACCATGAGCCATCTCGATGAATTTTCTTATCATTTTTTCAGTCATATCAAAGTCTGCAATTACACCATCACGCATAGGACGGATAGCTTTAATATTACCTGGAGTTTTACCAACCATATCTTTTGCTTCGCGACCAACTGCTAAAACACTTTGTTGACCATATTTTTCAGTTTTTACTGCAACAACAGATGGTTCATTTATAACTATCCCTTTTCCTTTTGCTATTACAATTGTATTTGCAGTCCCTAGGTCAATAGATAGATCATTTGAGAAGAGCCCTATTAATTTATTAAATATCATCACTTAACCTTACGCTGTTTTTTTTATTTGTTTTTTTATATACATTGGTTGTGCATTGTTTTCTATCACATCTTTGGTTATAACAACTTCATAGCCATCATATTCTGGAAGCTCATACATGACATCTATCATATTTTCTTCTAAAATTGCACGAAGACCACGAGCCCCTGTTTTACGCTTAATTGCTTTTTTAGCGATTGCTAAGAGTGCTTCCTCTTCAAAAGTGAGTTCAACATTATCTATAGAAAAAAGTTTTTTGTATTGTTTAACTAGTGAGTTTTTAGGTTCAGTTAAAATCCTAACCATATCTTCTTCAGTTATCTCACTTAAAGATGCGATTACAGGTAAACGACCAATAAGCTCAGGGATTAGTCCATAAGATACTAAATCATCAGGCTCAACCATATCGTAAGTCATTTTTTTCTCATCTTTAGTTTTTTTATCGTGACCAAACCCTAAAACATTTTCACCCTGTTTTTTCTTAAGTATCTCCTCAAGACCATCAAAAGCACCACCACAGATAAATAATATATCTCTTGTATTTATACTTGTAAACTCTTGATTAGGGTGTTTTCTACCACCTTTTGGTGGGATATTTACATCAGCGCCTTCGATGATTTTTAGAAGAGCTTGTTGAACACCCTCACCAGATACATCACGAGTTATAGAGCGGTTTTCACTCATACGAGATACCTTATCAACTTCATCGATAAATACTATCCCTTGTTCAGCTCTTTTTACATCACCATCAGCTGCTTGGATAAGTTTTGTAAGGATATTTTCAACATCTTCACCAACATATCCAGCTTCAGTCAAGCTTGTTGCATCTGCTATAGCTATAGGTACATGAAGTACTCTAGCTATGGTTTGAGCCATCAAAGTTTTACCACTACCAGTTGGACCTATGAGTAAAACATTTGATTTTGAGATCTCTGTATCATCATTATCTACTTGAGATTTTTTAAAGATTCTTTTGTAGTGGTTATAAACAGCTACACTTATAAGTTTTCTAGCTCTCTCTTGCCCTATCACATAATCACCCAAAAACTTGTCAAGCTCTTTTGGTGTCATAAGGTTGTTTACAGCTTCAAGTAGTTCATTATCATCTATATTTGCAGAGTCTTTATCATCACCAAACATAATTTTATATGCTGATATTACGCAGTTTTTACAGATGTAAACCCCATTTCCAGCTATTAGAGGATTTTCCTCACTTTCAGTAGTTTCACAAAAGCTACAATGTCTATGTATCATAAATTTTTCCTCTCATAAGGGATCCCTCTTTTTGTTTTTATAACAAAATCACAAAGATCTTTAACATAATGGTTGTCTGTTTTTTCCAAAAGATCGTTAGCTATATCTTTTAGAGGTTTTCCAGATTCAAATAATTCTCTATAAGCTGATTTTAGAGCATCTATATCTTCTCTTGCTATGTGCCTTCTAAGACCAGTAAGATTAAGTCCGCGAAGATTTGCACGATTCCCCTCAGCCATACAAAATGGTGGAACATCTTGAGCTAAGGCACTAGCTCCACCAATCATAGCGTATTTTCCGATATGAACAAATTGATGCACAGGTGTCATCCCACCTATAACTGCATAGTCACCAACTTCAACATGACCAGCTAAAGTTGCAGCATTTGCCAAGATGCAGTGGTTACCTATGATAACATCATGACCTAAATGAACATACCCCATAAAAAGGTTGTGTGAACCAACTATAGTTTTAGAACCACCACCTTTAGTACCTGGGTTAAATAGGGTAAATTCCCTTATCTTATTGTTGTCACCAATTATTAGTTCAACTTCTTCACCAGCAAATTTTAGGTCTTGTGGTATTGATCCAATCACTGCGTGAGAAAAGATTTGATTATTTTTACCTATAGTCGTTTTTCCATATATACAACTATTTTGAGCTATAGTCGTTCCATCACCTATAACAGCTTCACTAGAGATGAAACAATAAGGTCCTATCTCAACATTCTCGCCGATAACCGCTCCATCTTCAATGATAGCTAGTGGTGAGATTTTACTCATCTATTATTTGTCCACTATCATAGCTTTAAGTTCAGCTTCTGAAACGATCTTATCATCAACGAAAGCTTCCCCTTTTAACATCCAGATAGCACCTTTTTGTTTTATAACACTTAAACGGTATTCTAATCTATCACCTGGTTTTACAGGATTACGAAATTTTGCTTTATCGATGCTCATGAAGTAAACAACTTTTTTTGCAGCTTCTTCCTCAGTCATATCTGGCATACTTTTAAATGCTAAAATCCCACCAGCTTGAGCCATACCCTCTAAGATCATAACACCAGGATAGATTGGATGACCTGGGAAATGTCCTTGAAAAACTTGATCCCCGATTGTTACATTTTTGTATCCAATTAAACTTTCACCCTCTTTAATGTCAGTTACGCGGTCAAGTAGCAAGAAAGGGAAACGATGAGGTATTATTTTTTGTATCTCTACAACATCCATAATCATTAATATAAGCCTTAATAGAAATTTTCTTGAAATTCTATCTTAAATATTATTATATAAATATTATCTTTTCTTTTA
>JAFGVR010000051.1 GCA_016937915.1 Campylobacterales bacterium
AAGAGCGGTTTTTATCAAATAAAGAAAAAGTACTTTGCAATCTTATTTTTTTTAAAATCTCCTCTTTCAAATACTCCGAAATCTGATATCTATCTGTTTGAGTCATTAAATAATTTTCTATAGAAACTTCGTTTAGATAACCTTGTATAGGACTTTTTTTATAATTTTTTTTCTCACTACCAAAGAGTTTTTCTAAAACCAAATCCTCTTTTATATAGAAGTTACTATAGACATCATAACTATTCATAATCTCTTTTATAAAAAACAATGCACTAAAAGAGATCTCAACACTACCTAGATAATTATCATTATCAAAAAGTGGATAAACAAAACGAAATCCATTAAAGACTTTCCCCTCTTCAAATCCATCTATCTCTTTTTTAGTCTCATTTACATATTTAACTGTAAGCCTATCTTTTGCTAGATTATCTCCATATCTATCGACCCTATGCATCCTTAAAAAACTGTCATTATTTGGTAGATGAAAATGAAGCTGTTTTACACTAAACCCAACAAGAGATTCATAATCTTTTCCAAGATGTTTTTTCAAAGATTCCCTATCTCGATTTGAAAAGAACTCTTTAACCTCTTCTGTATCTACTATAGTGTTAAATATCACCTTAGATAAAGTTTTATAGTTGTTGTAAATAACTTTGTATTCTAAATTTATCTGATCTGTTTTTAGTTCTAAAACACTATCTATTCTAGAATTTTTTTCATATTCCATAATAAGATTTAAGATATATATAACGGTTATAAAGATAGATAAAAATATTATTTTTAATTGCACATTTTTACTTTAAAATATCACTGCCACATTCAAGGCTTTTAAGCCACTCTAAAAACTCTTTAACATTTTTATCTTCAAATATCAATCCATGCTGAGGAGCTATGATAACTACATCAAGCTTCTCTATCCGTTTAACCCAAGATTTTAAAACTTTATTAGATGCCATATATCTTTTATGAAACCCCTCTAAAACCTCTTTATGAGTTTCAAAATCTGTTACATGTTTATAATCGTTTGGAATTTTTGATATAGCTGCACCTATATCCCCTGAAAAAAGTATTTTTGATCTTGAATCGTAAAGATTAAAATTACCAGGTGAGTGTAAAAAATGGGCTGGTACAAACTTTAAATACTCATCCCCAAAATTTAACTTTGCACCACTATCTTCAAGTGCTATAACCCTATCAAACTCCATAAAACCATAATGGCTCATAAATCTGATCCATAAAGAGCTTAATATAAATTTTGCTTTTGTCACCATCGCCCACTGAGCGATAGAACCTGAAACATCTGGATCTTGATGGGAAAAAAATATAAACTTAATATTTTCAACATCAACATACTCACTAACCGCTTCAAGGAGTTCATCAAAAACAGCCTCACTACCTGGATCTATAAGTATAGCTGAATTATTTTGTACTATAAGATACTGATTTACAGATAAAAAACTATCACCACTCTCTTCACTATCAAAACTAAACATTACACATTTGTGTGTAGCATCGTTGTATAATATTTTTCCTTTTTTACCCATTTTGCAACCCCTTAAACTCCCTAATTATTGCCATTTGTCTTTTAGATATATATTTTATCAACTCTGTTTTTTTAAACTCTTTGAAAATAAATACTAAACTAAAACTAGCTTTAAGTACACTTTTTCTAAAAAGTGTAGCTCCAACATTTAAAATAAATGGTCTTCCATCCATCTCTAAAACAATATCTAAAGTAACATCATCTCCCTCTTTTATATGCGGTGGTAAAAGAGCAGCACTCACTTTTACTGCATCTAGTGATATATCTTCTATTCGTATATCTGTATGGAGTTTATTTTCACCTATAAATAAAGAGATTGAGTGTTTATCCTCTGGAACGATTCTAACTGTTTTTCTTTTATCTGGTGATGTTTTTACAAAATGAAGTCCACCAAGATACACACTTTGATTTTCAAAACTCAACGAAATTATCTTTAAAGATTCAATGGGAAAAGGCAAAGCTTCAGAGATAAGAAGTGTCTTCCCCTCTAGTTGTATCGCTTTTTGTTGTAAAAACTTTGTTTTTAGTGTTAAAACATCTTGGCTAAGGTCTGTAATGATACCATCATTTGTGATGCTAAGACCCTTATAATAGTTATGGATACTAACTTTTGCGTTATTTCTCTTTAAAACTTCTAAAAACTTATATAACTCTTCACTATATTTTTGTTTATCATCCACTTTAGATGCTTTTTCATCAAAAAGGCTTAAAAGATTTAGTTCAGTAATATCATCAAAAGATAAAATTCCGTATGAATTTTTCTCTGGGATATCTTGATATTTCAATATAAAATGTCTATAAGAACCTTTTTTATCTTTCATCTTAATATTATATAGTTTTTGTGAGTTATTACTAACTTCAATAAACCATTTTTTATCTTCTGTATCATATAAAAAACTGTCATGTTTAAGAAAAAATGAGCCTATATCTTTATATTTGGATGAAAACTCTTCTATAGAATCAACATCAAAATAATCTAAAAACATCTGATTTGCAAAAACAGCTTTTGAATTTTGAATCATAACAACCATTGATGATTGATAATTAAAAACATTTTGAAGATTAATATAAAAGATTTGAGCATTTTGTTCATCAATAATAGTTTTAATGCACTCATCTAAAATTTCAGCCAAATTAGTTACACTGACTGGCTTTTTAAGATATCTAAAAACCCCTATCTCTATAGCTTCTAATAAATATTTAGAATCATCAAAAGCGGACATAATTATAATTTTTACATTTGGAGATATTTTTTTTATATTTTTTGCAAATGCGATACCATCCATCTTTGGCATCTTTATATCACTGATAACTATAGAATAATTTTTTGATTTAAACTTCTCTAAGCCATCTTCACCATCTTCAGCAGTATCAACCTCATCAAAAATCTTTTTTAAAAATTTAGATGCATTCTCACGCAGAGCTTTATTGTCTTCAACATACAAAACACTAAAACCAGCTGAACTAGATTTCAAACTTTTTAAATCACCCATCAACCAACCTTTATTTCGATAATACTAGCTAAATAAAATTTAATCTATTATGATATACTCCCAAAAACTATAAAATAAGGTTTAAATGTTAGTACATATATGTTGCAGTGTCGATAGCCACTTTTTTTTAGAAAAACTACAAAAAGATTTTCCAAATGAAAAACTTATAGGCTTTTTTTATGACCCAAATATCCACCCTTATGCAGAGTACCAATTAAGACTTTTAGATGTTAAACGCTCGTGTAAAAAACTTGGTATTGAACTTTTAGAGGGTGAATATGATTTTGATAACTGGTTTAAAATTATAAAAGGCTTAGAAAAAGAGAAAGAAAAAGGCTCACGATGTGAAATCTGTTTTGACAAACGATTTGAAGTATCTGCCAAAAAAGCTTTAGAAATTGGTGAAAAAAAATTTACAACCACTCTTTTGGTAAGTCCCCTAAAATCTCAAAAACAACTCAAAAAAAGTGGTGAAATATTTTTTAAAAAACATGGAGTTGAGTTTATAGCCGTTGATTATCGAAGTGGTGGTGGGACACAAGATCAATCGCGTGTCACAAAAGAGGAGCAGCTTTACCGTCAAGACTACTGTGGATGTTTTTATGCCCTAGAGATGCAAAGAGAGTCTCAAAACAAAGTGATGGATGAGATGTTCTCACCAATCTCAAACTCCACACTTTTAGCTTCTATAGAGGAGAGAATTTCACTTTATGAACATCGATGTAAATTAGAAGATATGGGTATTGATTATAAAATAGTTAAACATAAATTTTTAAATTATCGTTTACTAAATCTAAAACTTATAAAAAATAAAAAAGAGAATTTAGAAGCTCATGCACTTTTTTACTCAACAT
>JAFGVR010000052.1 GCA_016937915.1 Campylobacterales bacterium
AACAAAGAGATAGATGCTATTTTTATAGATAAGATATTTGCCTTTACTAAAGGCTTTCCATACTACACACAGCAATTTGCTTATGAGCTATGGAATCAATGTGAGAGTAAAGTGGATGATGAAATTTATGCAAAAACTCTTAAAATCATCATAGAGAGAGAAGAAGATCTTTTTGCCGTTGAGTGGGACAACCTCACACCAAATCAAAAAAAAGCTCTAAAAATAGTCCTTGAAAAAGAGGGAAAATCACTCTACGATGAGCAATATTTAGCCAAATATCAAATCAAATCAGGCTCTTTTCAAACAGCACTTAAGGGACTTGTACAAAAAGAGATCATCGATAAAAGTAGTGATAGATACTATTTTGCTGATCCGTTGTTTGAGTATTGGATAAATGGTAACTAATTTAATTATATTTGAAGTTCATTATATATTAAGATATATAGCGATAAGATTCTATAAAAAAGGTTTTTTATGGAGTTTGCATCTTCACTTACACTTCTTGACTCAGACACCCCTTTCTTGCTTGAAAAAAGGATAGCACTTCTTAAGGCCATAGATATTGCAGGTTCTATAAGTAAAGCTGCAAAGATGGTACCTATGAGCTACAAAGCTGCGTGGGATGCCATAGATAGCATCAACAACCTTTGTCCACACGCTGTAGTTAGCAAAGAGACAGGTGGGGTTGGTGGTGGTGGGGCTAAACTCACACCTTATGGAATAAATCTTGTAAATACCTATGAGTTACTACAAGAGGAGCATAAAAAGTTTTTACAAAACTTATCAAAAAATACAGATTTTGATAAGGGTACTTTAAAATCACTACAAAGGTTCTCTATGAATATAAGTGCAAGAAATCAGATACACGGAAAAGTGGAGCTTATAGAGTCTGGGAAAGTAAACGCTCAGGTATATATAAAGCTAAAAAGTGGATATACGATAGTATCGGTTATCACAAACTCAGCTGTAAAAGAGTTGGAGCTTGATGTTGGTGATGATGTGAGTGCTATATTTAAGTCAAGTTCGGTGATGCTAAGTACAGACAATGCTATATCTATAAGTGCTAGAAATAAGTTTAGAGGAACTATAGACTCCATACAAGTTGGTGAGGTAAGTAGTGAAGTGGTAGTGGGTATTGGTAACAATGACAAGCTAGTAGCAGTTATCACAAGTGGCTCTTTAGATAGACTAGGTCTAAAAGAGGGTAAAGAGGTAAGCCTAATTATAAAATCATCAGATGTGATGGTGGGTAAATAATTTTTTATAGATATCGCTGTATATATAATTACATAAAGGATAGATGATGTTAAAAATATTTTTGATAAATGTTTTGTTTGTGGGGTTACTTCAAGCTGATAGTATAAATGTAGCAGTAGCTGCAAATGTTAGTTATGCGATGGATGACTTAAAAAAAGAGTTTAACAAAATGCATCCAGATACTGATGTAAAAGTGACTTTGGGAAGTAGTGGAAAACTAACCGCTCAGATAAAAAACGGAGCCCCTTATGATCTGTTTATGTCGGCAAATATGAAGTATCCAAATGCACTTTTAGAAGATAAGATAGCAGTTACAAAACCAGTTGTTTATGCAAAAGGGAGTTTGGCTATCCTTAGTGTAAGGGGTAGAGATTTTAGTAAAGGGTTAGAGCTTTTAACAGATGGTAGTATAAAAAAAATAGCCATAGCAAACCCAAAAACTGCACCTTATGGAAAAGCAGCTTTTGAGGCTGTAAAAAATTGTAAACTTGAAAACGAACTTCAAAACAAATGGGTATATGGTGAGTCTATCTCCCAAACTGTAGCTTACACCATGACCGCAGCAGATGTTGGGTTTATAGCTAAGTCATCACTTTATTCACCAAAGATGAGCCATTTTAAAGAGGGTGTGAACTGGGTAGATGTAGATGCTAAACTCTACACACCCATAGAGCAGGGGATAGTGGCTTTAAAAGATAAAAAAGAGGTGATGGAGTTTTACGATTTTATCCTCTCAGACAAAGCAAAAGAGATATTTAAAAACTACGGGTATCTAGTGCCATGAGTTTTTTAAATGCAAAAGTTATCAAGATAGAGAGTTGCGATAGTTTGCATATAGTGAAGTTTGAGTGTAACTCTGAAGTGCTAACTATGATGAGTCTGGAGCTTGATGAGAAGATAAAAGAGGGGAGCAGGGTTGGGCTTGTGGTAAAACCATCACATATAGCCATAGCCAAAGAGTTTAGCGGTAGTGTCAGTTACTCAAACATCTTAAAAGCTACAATCACTTCAGTAAATAACGGTGAGCTTTTAAGTAGTGTAAAACTTGACTATCACGGAGCTATTTTAGAGTCTATCATAACACTAGCCTCATCAAAAAGGCTTGATTTAAGGGATGGTGATGAGGTGAGTTTGTTCATAAAAGCTAGTGAAATATCTATAAGTGAGGTTTTAGATGCTTGATTTTGAGCCTTTTTTGCTCTCTTTTAAACTAGCTGGTATCACCACTTTCATCCTTTTTATATTTAGCGTTCCACTTGCTTGGTTTTTATCTCAAACCAAATCAAAATCAAAACCTGTTTTAGAGGCAATAACCGCTTTGCCTATAGTTTTGCCACCATCTGTTTTGGGGTTTTACATACTTATCTCACTATCTCAAAACTCACCCATAGGCTCATTTTTTCAAGATACATTCGGGATAAGCCTAGTTTTTAACTTCACTGGTTTGGTTGTGGCTAGTTGTTTTTACTCACTCCCTTTTATGGTTCAGCCTCTTCAAAGCGGTTTTGAGAGTTTAAATAAAAATATGCTTGAAGCGAGTTATGTAAGTGGTAAAAGCAAGATGCAAACACTTTTAAAAGTAGCTCTGCCAAATATTAAACCAGCACTTTTAAGTGCTATCATAATTACATTTGCTCACACTGTAGGGGAGTTTGGAGTGGTTTTGATGGTTGGTGGAAGTATATCTGGCGAGACAAAGGTTGCATCTGTAGCTATCTATGAGATGGTTGAAGTGATGGACTACACAAACGCCCACATATACAGCGGCATCATGGTTCTCATAAGCTTTTTGGTACTTTTGAGTGTGTATGTTTTTAACAAGAGAGAGAAGCATAAGGTTTTATAGATGAAAAAAGATATTTTAGACAGGTATGAAAAAGATGCAGATGGGAGTGTCATTGTCCATATATCTGCACAAAATATATTTGAGATATATAACTACTTTGATAGGGCATCATCGTTTAGCAAAAAAGATCTAAACGAAGAGCTAGTCACTTACATCATAGAGTGTGTAAATGAGATAGACAGTGAGAGGTTTGTTTTAAAATTTAATTTTATCGATGGGATAGATGATGATGGAAAAGAGAAAGTCTCAAAGAGTATAAAGAGCTATTTTACATATTTGCAGGTTTTAGAAAAAGAGCAGATGCATCGCCAAATCAAAAACGCTTTTATCCTCACTATCCTTGGGTTTGTTTTTATATTTGTATCTTTAAGCATCGAGAGTTTTAAAGATAAGTTTTTTTATGAGGTTTTATCTGAGGGGGTGATGGTTGCTGGGTGGGTGTCACTTTGGGAAGCGATAGCTACATTTCTCATAAAATGGCTACCACTTAC
>JAFGVR010000053.1 GCA_016937915.1 Campylobacterales bacterium
TCATATAGTTTTAAAAAATTTATCTAGTTTGATTTTAGAGTCAGATTTTAGTGAAGTACCTATAAGTGTGCATTCAAATTTTATAATACAACTTCATAGATTAAGGGAGAATTTAACTAAATGGAGAACTACTATATTTATAGATGAGAGTGCAGCAGATATACATCATTTGGATCAAGCTATATTTAGTGCATCTTTACAGATAGAGACAATGTTAAATAATGTAAAAGATGATCTCTTTGAAGATTTCAATAATATGGAATTCTTTTAAAAAGAAGGTGATATGCTAACAATAATAGACAAAGAACATTTATCCGATTTTGCTAAAAAATCAGCTCTTTATAGTGTCCTTTTTGTTGAGGATGATGAAACTGTAAGGATGGGGATAGAGATTATACTAAAGCAGTTTTTCAAGAATGTATATACCGCTTATGATGGGGTAAATGGACTTGAAATCTATGAGAGATATAAACCAGATATAGTTATAAGTGATATAACGATGCCACGGATGAATGGTCTTGAGATGTCTTCAAAGATCAAAAAAATATTACCAACTCAAAAAATAATTATCTCATCAGCTCATCAAGATATAGAGCATCTCTTAGAGTCTATAGAGATAGGTGTAGATGGGTATATATTAAAGCCTATCCAGAAAAACCAGTTTTTATATACAGTAAGTAAAGCAGTAGATCAGATAAATGTTGAAAAAGAGAATGAAAATTATCAAAAAAACTTAGAGTTGATGGTTGAACAACAAGTCTGTAAGATAAAAAAGCAATCAGAGATGATGGTTGAGTTTTTAAAAACAGATAAGCTTACAGGTGTTGGCAATAAAAAGCAGTTAGAGCTTGATTTTAAGGAGAGAAAACCATCATATATAGCTTTTTTAAATATAGATAATTTTAGTCAGATAAATATAAGTTATGGTTTTAGTTCAGGTGATCTTTTACTCATAGCACTAGCAAAATATGTATGCACTTTTTTAGACAATAAAGCTTTATATAGAGTAGCTGGAGATGAGTTTTGTATCATTTTTTATGATAATTATGATGAGGTTTATGATTTTGTAGTAGAACTCAAAAAAAATATCTATAAAGAGAACTTCTTGATAAATGATATCTCACTTAGGATAAGTGTAACTATAGGTATAGTAAAGATAGATGATAGTTGTAGTGATGTTCCTTATGGAAATGGGCATCTTTTAGTTAAGAATGCAAAAGAGTCTAGAAGAAATTCTGTTGCTTTTTTTGAGGATGATTTATCACTTTTACAAAAACAAAGAGAGTGTTTAGCTATGGGGTATAGTGTGAAATATGCTATAGAAAATGATACTCTTGTCCCATTTTTTCAACCTATAGTTGATATAAAAACAGGCCATATAGACAAATATGAGTGTTTAGCTAGGATAAAAAATAAAGATAGTTATATCTCTCCTTATTATTTTATAGATGCAGCAAAAGTCTCTGGAGTACTTCCAAATTTAACAAGGATAATAATCGAAAAATCTTTCATAGCTATGAGTGGCATGGATGTTAATTTTTCTTTAAACATCACAGATGATGATTTAAAAGAGGAGTATTTAGAAGAGTATTTGGATTTATTGTGTAAGAGATACGCTGTCGAACCATCTAGAGTGATTTTAGAGGTTTTGGAAAATATAAGTAATTATGATACTAAAAATGCTATAGAACAGTTAAAGCGGTTAAAATCAAAAGGTTTTTATATAGCTATAGATGATTTTGGGGCTGATAGTTCTAACTTTGAGAGGGTGCAAAAACTTAATGTTGATTTTATAAAAATAGATGGAAGTTTTATAAAAGATATAGATAGTGATGAAAACTCTCTAAATATTGTAAAAACTATAGTTTACTATGCGAAACTTTCAAATATGAAAGTTATAGCTGAGTATGTACATAATCAAGATATTTTTGAGATAGTAAAATCTTTAGATATAGACTATGCTCAAGGTTACTATCTGAGTGAACCAAAACCTACACCTTCCAAGGTTTAAGCCATAGAATAAGTCTTGGAAGTAAAAGCAAATCTGCAACTATAGCCATAAACATAGCTACCATAGTCAAAAATCCAAAGTAGATAGTTGGATAGAAGTTTGAGAGTGTTAAAACAGAGAATCCAAGCATAATTATAAGAGTAGTGTAAAACATAGCGTTACCTATGCTTGTATGTGTTTTATCCATCACTTTTAGATAATCATTGTCTTTTTCTATCTCAACTTTAAATCTATGTAGATAGTGGATAGTATCATCAACAGCTATACCCAAACTAATAGCAGCAATGGTTATAGTCATCATATCTAAAGGGATGCCACTCCAACCCATAAGACCAAAGATAACACCAACAGGGATGATATTTGCAGTAGTAGCTATGAGCGCTACTTTTAGTGATTTAAAAAGTAGTAAGAACATAACAAATAATATGAGGACAACTATAGATAAAGTTTTTATTTGAGAATCAAATAGACTTTGTAGCATATTGTTATACATAACCATCATATTTGCAAGTCGTATATTTTCCTCTTTGATACCAAATTTTTGGTGTATATCTTTTTTTATCCTCTCTAAAAGCTCATTTCGTCTGAGATCTTTCATAGAGTCGTAGATGCGAACACTAAAGCGAATCTGATTTTTTTCAAGGTTTAGGTATGGCTTTATGAGTATATTTTTATTTTCATCTGATATTTTATTGTAAAGGAGTGCTAACTCTAGGTTGTCAAGGTTTTTACCATGGTTTATATCTCTAGTTATCTTTAGAGTTGTAGCAAATGATAAAACTTTCCCTATCTCTTTTTGAGCATCAAGATAATCATGGATATCCTCTATAAGTTTCATTTTTTGGGATGTGAACCAGTAGTTTGTATCATCTTCCATACTGTTAAACTCATCTTCAAAGCTATCAAACATATCAACACTATCATCTTTTTTTATCTCTTTTTTATCATCTTCTAAGTTTATGATAATGTCAAGCGGAGTAGTTCCACCAAGCTCTTTATCTATGACACTCATCCCTTTGTATATCTCTGTAGTTTTTTTAAAATAATCTATAAATGAGTTTTCTACCACAAGTTTAAATGAACCGCTTATGCTAAAGATAACTACTAGAATGGTTGAGATAAATATAGTTTTTTTGTATCTTTGAGTGATAGAAGCTAGTTTTTTTGTAAAAGTGGAGTTTTGTTTTGAGATGCTTTGTTTTGGTTTTTTGTATAAAACCATTAAAGTAGGGAATAGTGTAAATGTAATAAGTAGAGCTATAAATACACCAACACTCATCATCCATCCAAGGTTTATAACAGGTAAAATCCCAGAAGCTATGAGAGATGA